>NZ_WHJF01000002.1:0-155137 GCF_011682185.1 Massilia genomosp. 1 | reverse complement strand
AGCGACATCGGTCCGTGTGTCATTCTCGCGTCCAAATATCAAGAGTAAACGCCTTTCTCGGCGAGTTTACAAGCAATATTTACAATCTTTGCTCACCGCGACGTCCCAGCCTTCATGCAATCGCCCTACATTCGCGCGCCGGAGCGAGACGGCAGAGCCTGTTCCGCGCTATAATCGCCGGTTCTGTCCGAAATACCGTATTCCGTCCCTAAAAATACTGGTCTTTGGATTCTTTCTCTTCTTTAGCTGATGCACATATAAAAGGGGGGTTGGGATGTCCGATCTGGCTACCCACGCCAAGCTGGCGCGCTCATGCGCGCAGCTTCCGGTAGATGCTTACTTTGATGAAGCGCTGTTACAGCGCGAAATGCAGCAATTGTTCCAGCATGGCCCGCGCTATGTCGGCCATACGCTGATGGTGCCCGAAACGGGCGACTTTGCCACGCTCGCTTCCGAGAATGAGGGCCGCATGCTGGTGCGCAACGGCAACGGGATCGAGGTCCTGTCGAACGTGTGCCGCCACCGCCAGGCGCTGATGTTCAACGGACGCGGCAACGCGAACAATATCGTCTGCCCGCTGCATCGCTGGACTTACGATCTCAAGGGTGAGCTGATCGGTGCGCCGCACTTTCCGGAAACGCCGTGCCTGAACCTGTCCAAGACCCCTCTGCAGGAGTGGAACGGGCTGCTGTTCGAGCAGAACGGCTACAACGTCATGGACCAGCTCAAGGGCTTGTCGGTGGCGAAGGATGTCGATTTTTCGGGCTATCTGTTCGACCACGTCGAGGTGCAGACCTGTAACTACAACTGGAAGACCTTCATCGAAGTCTACCTGGAGGATTACCACGTCGAGCCGTTTCACGCGGGCCTGGGCGGCTTTGTCAGCTGCGACGACCTGCGCTGGGAGTTCGGGCGCGATTACAGCGTGCAGACGGTCGGCGTGAACCGTGGCCTGGGCAAGGCCGGCTCGCCCATCTACCAGCGCTGGCAGGAACAGGTGCTCAAGTTTGGTGGCGGCGTGCCGCCCGATAAAGGCGCGATCTGGTTCACGCTGTACCCGAACATCATGGTCGAGTGGTATCCGCACGTGCTGATCGTCTCGACCCTGTGGCCGGACGGCCCGCAAAAGACGCGCAACGTGGTCGAGTTCTACTACCCCGAAGAGATCGTGCTGTTCGAGCGCGACTTCATCGAGGCCGAACGCGCCGCCTACTTCGAAACCTGCATCGAGGACGACGAAATCGCCATGCGCATGGACGCCGGGCGCCGCATCCTGCTCGCGCGCGGGGTCAACGAAGTCGGCCCCTACCAGTCACCGATGGAAGACGGCATGCAGCATTTCCACGAGTGGTACCGCAGTAACCTGGCGCTGTAGGGCGCCGATTTGGCCGCGCTCTGGATCCTGCTGGCGAGCTTTTTGTTCTCGCTCATGGGCGCGGCCGTCAAACTCGCTTCGAACGAGTATTCGGTGGCCGAAATCGTGTTCTATCGCGGCCTGGTCGGCATCATCCTCCTGTATTTTTTCATCCGCCACCAGGGCGGCAAGCTGCGCACCGGGCACCTGGGCGGCCACCTGTGGCGCGGCGCGATCGGCGTGGTGTCGCTGTGGATGTGGTTTTACGCGGCCACCAAGCTGCCGCTGGCCACCGCCGTCACCCTCAATTACATGTCGCCCATCTGGACCGCCGTGGCCATGATCGGCTTGGCCTGGTGGCAGGGCAAGGAGCGCATCGCCCTGCCCCTGCTGGCGGCCATTGCGGTCAGTTTCGGCGGCGTGATGCTGGCCCTGCGCCCGGCTTTCGAAGCGCAGCAGTGGTTCGGCGCGCTGATGGCGCTGGTCTCCGGCATGCTGGCCGCCGTCGCCTACACCATGGTGCGGCGCCTGAGCCGCGCCGGCGAACCGGAATACCGCGTCGTCTTCTACTTCTTGGCCGTGAATATCGGCGCCGGCGTGGCGGGCAGCCTGCTGCCGGGCGGCTCGCCCGACGGCGCACCCTGGCATGCCCATTCGCCGCGCGGGGCGGCCCTGCTGCTGTTCATCGGCGCCTCGGGCGTGTTCGCCCAGATGGCGCTCACGCGCGCCTGGCGCACCGGCAAGGTGCTGGTGGTGGCCAACCTGCAATACACCGGCATCGTGTTTTCCAGCGCCTGGGGCATCCTGATCTGGCACGACGTCTTCGACTGGCATGTCTGGCTCGGCATGGTGCTGATCCTCGCCTCCAGCGTGGCCGCCACTTTTTATAATACCGTCACCGAAAAGCGCGCCGCGGCGGCCCGCGCCGCTACGTGACAAGGAACACGTAACAAGGAACCAATGGCAGCAGCACTGTGGATGTTATTTGCCAGCTTCGCCTTCGCCGCCATGGGCGCGGCCGTGAAACTGGCCTCAAGCACGTATTCAACCTCCGAAATCGTCATGTACCGTGGCCTGATCGGCACCGTCATGCTGCTGATCATGGTCAAACACCAGGGCTTGAGCCTGCGCACGGTGTTCATCAAGGACCATCTGTGGCGCAGCTTTGTCGGCGTGGTGTCGCTGTGGATGTGGTTTTTCGCGATCGGCAAACTGCCGCTGGCCACCGCCGTCACCCTCAACTACATGGCGCCGATCTGGATCGCCGCGTTCCTGTTCTGCGCCGGCTGGTGGCGTGCCAAGGACCATGTGGAGTGGCCGCTGGTCCTGGCCGTGATCATGAGCTTCGTGGGCGTGACCCTGGTGCTGCAACCGGCGATCGCGGCCAACCAGTGGCTCGGCGGCGCGGTCGGCCTGCTCTCGAGCGTGATGTCGGCGATGGCCTACATGCAGGTGCGGCGCCTGGGCCAGCTGGGCGAGCCGGAGTTCCGGGTGGTGTTCTATTTTTCCGCGATGACCGCGACCGCCGGCCTGGTTGGCACCCTGCTCGAAGGGCGCGCCGCCGCCGTGCCGCTGTTTACCGCGCACAGCCTGCACAGCGCCGCCCTGCTGCTGGCCATCGGCGTGTCGGCCCTGTTCGCGCAGATCGCCATGACGCGCGCCTACCGCATCGGCAAGGTGCTGGTGGTGGCCAACCTGCAGTACACCGGCATCGTGTTTTCCAGCCTGTGGGGCATGTTGCTGTGGGGCGACAAATTTACCTGGACCGTGTGGCTGGGGATGGCGGTGATTCTTGTGTCGGGCATCGCCGCGACGTTTTACAATACCCGCAGCACGCCGCGCGGCGCCGCCGTCAGCAAGACCGATCCCATCGCAAGCGAACTTTAAGGACGCCCATGTACACGACACTCATTTCCGCAGCCGACCTGGCCGGCCATATCGACAACCCGGCGTGGGTCATCGTCGACTGCCGCCATGACCTGATGAACCTGTCCGCCGGCCGTGAAGCCTACGCCGCCGGCCACCTGCCGCACGCCCTGTTCGCCGATATCGAAACCGCGCTGTCGGGCGCCAGGCGCGGCGCGGACGGCGCGTTTCGCGGGCGCCACCCGCTACCGCTGCGGGCCGACCTGGTCGCCACCCTGCGCAACTGGGGCATCGACGACGACACCCAGGTCATCGCCTACGACGCGCACGGCGGCATGTTCGCCGCGCGCCTGTGGTGGATGCTGCGCTGGATCGGCCATCCGGCGGTGGCGGTGCTCGATGGCGGCATGGCGGCCTGGCAGGCGGCGGGCCTGGCGCTGTCGAGCGACGCCCCGGCGCCGAAAACCGGCAGCCTCACCGAAGGCGCGCCGCTGGTCGCCACCGTATCGGCGGCCGACGTGCTCGATAATGTCAAGACCGGCAACAAGGTGGTGCTCGATGCGCGCGCGGCCGACCGCTTCCGCGGCGAGAACGAAACCATCGATCCGGTGGGCGGGCATATTCCGGGGGCGAAGAATCACTTCTTCAAGGATAACCTGGGGCCGGACGGGCGCTTCAAGGATGCGGCCCAACTGAAGGCCGAACTGGCGCCGCTGGTGGGCGATCCGCACAAGGCCATCATGCAGTGCGGCTCGGGCGTGACGGCCTGCCACAACCTGCTGGCGCTGGAAGTGGCGGGCTTGCCGGGCGCCGCGCTGTATCCGGGCTCGTGGAGCGAGTGGTGCGCCGATCCGGCGCGCCCGATTGCCACCGGGACGTAAAACCAGTCCGGCGCGCCTGACCCAGCCTCAGTCGCCGCCGCAGCCACCGCCGCAACCAGCGTCGCCCGCGGCGGCGCCGCAGTGCGCATCGCTGCCGCCGGCGGCGCGGTCCCCAGGCGCGCTGCGCTGGCGCGCATGGCGCCGGTATTCATCTTCGGTGACCAGGCCGGCCGCCAGCAACAGCGCTGGGCGCAAGCTCTCGGCATAGGCCGGCATGGCCGCCGCGCGCCCGCGCGCGTCGAGGGCGACCGAGGCCACCTCGCCGTTGAACAGGAGGTAGCCGCAGCCGCCCGGCATGGCCAGCACGCGGTCCAGCGCGAACAGGCGCGGCAGGTTGGGGCCGGCCACCGGCATGCGCTCGCTGCGGCGCGCCCGCACCAGGCACACCGCCAGCGCGCGCCCCATGCCGCCGCTCATGTCCTGCGCCTCCACGTGCGGGATGACGCGCCCGAAGTGCTTGCGGCAGAACGCGTTCAAACCGGTCGGCGAGAGGCGCATCCAGGCGTGCCACACCGAGTCGGCCGCCATCGAGGGCAAGCCGCACGGCAGGCCGGCGTCGCGCACGCAGTCGAAAAACGCCATCAGGCCTTCGGCGGCGCGCGCGAAAAAAAAGGCATCCTGTGGGATGCCTGGGAATTCGTGTTGCGCCGTGCGCTTCCAGAAGGGGTAGAGCGTGGCCGGAAGGTCGGCCATCCGGGCCCGGTGCGGCGACTGGTGCGTGAGCCGCGCGGCGCGGAAAGTGTTGATGTGGCTGGTGACGGTACCGAGCATGTTCTCTTTCTCCTTTGTTGTTATTGTATGAGCACAGCCTGGCATACCTGTATGACAGCTTGATGACAAGCGCTTGACATTATTCAGTACTGCGCTTGCCATGTCGATGGCGGCCGCGAATCAGGCCGACATCAGTCGCACCGACGAGATGGAATCGTTGGGAATATCCACCGCTTCGACCCAGGAATAGCGGCCCGGTCCGAATACGCGCGATGCCGGTCCGCGATAATTGCTGTCGCGATAAAATTTCCAGCGGCCGGATACCACGACGAAGGATGATACCTTATCATTAAAGAAATTGTCGTTCGGCGCATTCAAATTTGGCTCCGACCCGTACACATGTTTTTCGCGACCGCGAAAATCGATATGTTGATATAACACGACTTCGGCCATATATCCTCCTTACCAGATAACAGGCGGCAAGCGCAGCCGATACGCGCCACTGCGCTCGCCGCCAGCCAATGCCAGCCTTACACCAGCCGTACCGACGAAATGGAATCGTTCGGAATATTCACCGCTTCCACCCAGTTATACAGGCCCGGCCCGAATACCGGCGAGGCTGGTCCCTGGAAATTGGAGTCGCGATAGAACTGCCAGCGGCCCGACAAGATGACAAACGATGAAATCTTGTCATTGAAAAATTTATCATCCGGTGCATTCAGATTGGTTTCTGAAGTGAACAAATGTTTATGCGCACCGTGATAATTGGCATGCTCAAACAGGACGATTTCAGCCATATATCCTCCTAAACTAGCTACGAGGCAAAAGGTGGTCTCGCTTCACCGGCTTACTGCTTCAGGGATTAGTATAAGGAGACTGGCGAGCTAAACAATAGCGCCGGATTGACATGGACTAAATGCGCTGCGCATTGCCGCCCGAAGTGAATAACAGGAAGAAATTTGATATCTGGAGCGGAATAAACTCCATCGCCAGCGGCAAGAAAATGCCGCTGCGAGGTTTATCGTCCGTTGGTGAGAAACAAGACGATCAACACGCCCACGCCGATCAGCAACACTTGCGGAATGGATTCGCGGACGGTGGCGCGTCTTTGCATCTGCGGCATTAAATCGCTCACGGCAATGTACAGGAAGCCCGAGGAAGCGAACACCAGCACATAAGGAATCAGTCCGCTGGCGCGGTCCAGGGTGAAATAACCGAGCAAGCCGCCAGCCACGGCCATGAGACTGCACAGCAAGTTGAACAGATAGGCGCGGGTGCGCGAAAAGCCGGCATTGAGCAAGACGATGAAATCGCCGATTTCCTGCGGGATTTCATGGGCGATGATGGCCAGCCCGGTCACGATGCCCAGTTCCGGATTGGCCAGGAAGGCGGCGGCGATCAGGATGCCGTCGGTAAAATTGTGCATGCCATCGCCCAGCAGGATCATCCAGCCGGCCTTGCCCGCCTCGCGCTTGTCGTGCCCGTGGGCATGATGGTGACCATCGCCTTCGTGATGGTGCGAATGGCGCAAGATGGCGAACTTTTCCAGCATGAAAAAGGCCAGCAAGCCGGCCAGCAAGGTGGCGAACAGGCGGCGCGGATCGGCGCCCGACTCGAACGCTTCCGGCAAGGCATGCAGGAGCGAGGTCGACAGCATGATCCCGACCGACAGGCTGACCATGCGCTCGACCATCTTCGAGAGCAGGGCGAACGAAAACACCGCGGCGGCGGAAATGCTGAGCACACCCCCGATGGTCGTTGCCAGCAGGATGGAAATGAGGGTCGAATCGATTTGGAAGCCTCTTGAACGACACTTGCGACGGTCGCAAGGCGGGCATTGTACCGCTCCGGAGCGTCTGCCGCCCAGTTCGGCGCCAATGGCGCCGCCTTGCGCCGGGCGGCAAACCCGGCGCAAGGCCTTACCTTACAGGAATGTTACGGCGTCAGTTGCAGGTTGACGTTGGCCTGGTCGCCGTTCAAGACATTGACCGAGGCCACCGATTTAACGCTGTAGCCGGTGGCGACCGCATCGACGCGATAGTTGCCCGCGCCCTGGGTCGGCACGGCGCTGCTGAACACCAGCGGCGTGGTGGCGCTGTAGGCGGCGTACTGCGGCGCGGCGACCGGCAGCGAACCGATCGAATAGGCGCCGGTGCCGGCGGCCGCATCCACCGCCTGGATCGCCACGGTCTTGCCGCTTACCACCGTCTGCAAGGCGCTCACATACGGCTTGATGGCCGGCGCGAGCGGCAGCATGCTGACCGTGCCGCTGATCGAGCGTGTCAGGCTGGCCGGCATGGTGATCGGCGCGGCCACCGAGCCGAGCACGATATTGCTGGCGCCGCCAGGCACGCTCACATTGCCGATCACGGCGGCGGCGCGGCCGGAAGCGACGACCACGACATCATAGGCGCCCGGGTTCAGGCGGCTGATTGCGAACGCGCCGGTGGACGGATTGACCGTGGTGCTGCCGACCACCTTGCCGTTTTGCTGGGCGCTCACCACCGCGCCGCTGGCCGAGAACAAGGTGCTGACGTAACCACTGACGCCGCCGCCGGTGGCGGCCATGGCGCTCACGGCCGGCGTCAGCAGATAACCGCCGCCAGCCTTGTTGACGACCGAACGGCAGGCATCGAAGTCGAGCACCAGGTTGTACGGCTGGCCCGCCACGACCTCGAAGTCGCTGGCGATCTTGACGCCGGCCTGCACCGCCGCCGGGGTTTCCAGGGTCGTTTCCACCTTGGTCGCGCTCGGCGTGACGCTGTTGGCGAAACCGTTGCCGGTATTCGGATCGAGCATCAGGCGCACCTGGGTGTAACGCCCGGCGGGCACGCTGACCGAACCGAGCGGATCGACCACACCATTGATCAGGTTGAGCAGATTGATCTTGCGCGCCGGCGCCAGTACCACCTCGGACCAGCCGGGATCGGCATCGGCCGCGGACGCGCTCTGGTGGACGCGCACCGTCTTGACGGTGACGTTGACGGCGTCGAAGCCGCAGGCCGGGGCATCGGTCAGCGCGATGTTGAGCGTGCCGGCGGTGCCGCCGAGCGTCGGCGGAGAGGTGCCGGGGTTGGTGGAGCCGTTGGCGCCGGGGCTGCCGCCGCCGCCGCCGCAGGCTGTCAGGGCCATGGCGGCCACTACGGTGCTTGCCGTGCCAAGGCGGATAAATGTGCTCTTCATCGTTCCCTCTTTCAGTAGGTAAGTCATTATTTAGTGCTTATTGCTTATTAGTGCGCTTCATCCCAGTTTTTGCCGATGCCCACCTCAGCCAACAGGGGCACTTTCAGGGCCGCCACGCCCGCCATCAACTGCGGCAACCTGGACTTGACCAATTCCAGCTCCGCCTGCGGCACTTCGAGCACGAGTTCATCGTGTACCTGCATGATCATGCGCGTACTGAGCTGCTCGGCCTCGAGCCAGTCCTGCACCGCGATCATGGCCAGCTTGATCAGGTCGGCCGCGGTGCCCTGCATCGGCGCGTTGATCGCGGCCCGTTCCGCCCCCTGGCGGCGCGGGCCGTTCGGGGAATTAATCTCGGGCAGCCACAGGCGCCGGCCGAACACGGTTTCCACATACCCGCGCGCCTTGGCCTGCATGCGCGTGTCTTCCATGTACTGGCGCACGCCCGAAAAGCGCGCGAAGTACTTGTCGATATAGTTTTGCGCCGCCGCGCGTTCGATGCCCAGGTTGGCGGCCAGCCCGAAGGCGCTCATGCCGTAGATCAGGCCGAAGTTGATCACCTTGGCGTAGCGGCGCTGCTCGCCCTGCACCTCGGCCGGCGCCACGCCGAAGATCTCGGCGGCGGTGGCGCGGTGGATATCCTCGCCCTCGGCAAAGGCGCGCAGCATGGCCGCGTCTTCCGAAATATGGGCCATGATGCGCAGTTCGATCTGCGAATAGTCGGCCGAGACGATCACGTTGCCGGGACCGGCGATAAAGGCTTCGCGGATGCGGCGCCCTTCGGCGGTGCGGATCGGGATGTTCTGCAGGTTCGGCTCGTTCGACGACAGGCGCCCGGTCACGGCGACGGCTTGCGCGTAGTTGGTGTGTACCCGGCCGGTCGCGCGGTTGACCATCTTGGGCAGCTTGTCGGTGTAGGTCGACTTGAGTTTCGACATGCCGCGGTATTCGAGCAGGATTTTCGGCAGCGGGAAATCCTCGGCCAGCTTTTGCAGCACCTCCTCGTCGGTCGACGGCGCCCCGCTCGGGGTCTTTTTGATCACCGGCAGCTGGAGCTTACCGAAGAAGATCTCGCCGATCTGCTTGGGCGAACCGAGGTTGAACGGGCCGCCGGCCAGTTCGTACGCTTTCTGTTCGAGCTCCATGATGCGCGCACCGAGTTCGCCCGACTGCACATTGAGTAGCTCGGCGTCGATCAGCACCCCGTTGCGCTCGATCTTGTGCAGCACCACGGAGGTGGGCAGCTCGATCTGGCGATAGATGAAATTGAGCTTCTCGTCGCTCTCGACATGGCCCTTCATGGCCTGGTGCAGGCGCAGGGTGATGTCGGAATCCTCGGCCGCGTATTCGGTCGCGCGGCCCAGTTCCACCTGGTCGAAGCAGATCTGGCCGGCGCCCTTGCCGCATACCTCGACAAACGGAATCGTGGTGTAGCCCAGGTGGCGCAGGGCCATGCTGTCCATGTCGTGCGGCTTGTGCGACTCGAACACATACGACTCGAGCAAGGTGTCGTGCATGATGCCGCGCAGGGTCACGCCATGGTTGGCGAAAATGTGGCTGTCGTACTTGAGGTTCTGGCCAACCTTGGGTTTGGACGGGTCTTCCAGCCATGCCTTCATGCGCGCCAGGACATCCTCGCGGTTCAGTTGTTCGGGCACGCCGGCGTAGCGGTGCGCCAGCGGGATGTAGGCGCCCTTGCCCGCTTCGACCGACAGCGATATGCCGACCATCTGCGCCGTCAGCGGATCGAGCGAGGTGGTTTCGGTATCGACCGACGTCAGCTCGGCGGCATCGACCAGGGCCAGCCAGCGTTCCAGGTCGGCCTCGGTGAGCACCGTTTCGTACTCGCCGCGCATGACCGGCACCAGCGCGCCCGGGAACAAGTCGCCCTCCGGGGAATTGAGCAGCGCGCGCGGGGCGCCCTCGTCATCGCGCTGGACCACTTCGCGCAGCAGGGTCTTGAAGCCATAGCGCTCGAAGAAGGCTTTCAGGCCCTCCTTGTTTTCCGGCTGCGCCACCAGGGTGTCGGCGATCGAGACCATGTGTCCGGCCAGGTCGCAATCGGTCTTGACGGTGATCAGGGCGCGGCCCTGCGGCAGCCACGGGAGCGCCTGGCGCAGGTTCTCGCCGACCGCGCCGCCGATGGAGGCCGCGTTGGCGATCACGCCATCGAGGCTGTCGTGCAGCGCCAGCCACTTGAGGGCGGTCTTCGGGCCGCACTTGGCCACGCCGGGGATATTGTCGACGGTATCGCCGATCAGGGTCAGGTAATCGATGATGCGCTTGGGCGGCACGCCGAACTTGGCCAGCACGCCGGCCTCGTCGAGCTTCTCGTTGCTCATCGTGTTGATCAGGGTGACCTTGTCGTTGACCAGTTGCGCCAGGTCCTTGTCGCCGGTGGAGACCACAGTATTCATGCCCAGCCTGGAAGCCTGGACCGACAAGGTGCCGATCACATCATCCGCCTCGACGCCGTCGACCATCAGGATCGGCCAGCCCATGTGGCGCACCACTTCGTGGATCGGCTCGATTTGAAGGCGCAGGTCATCCGGCATCGACGCGCGCGTAGCCTTATATTCCGGATACATATCGTCGCGAAAGGTCTTGCCCTTGGCATCGAACACGCAAGCGATGAACGCGGCCGGATAATCCTGGCGCAGGCGGCGCAACATATTGACCATGCCATGCATGGCGCCGGTGGGATGGCCATCCGGGCTGCGCAGATCGGGCAGGGCGTGAAAAGCACGGTACAGATAACTGGAACCGTCGACTAACAGCAGGGTATTTTGCATAGTGCCAAAAATGAGGTTGAGCCGGGACAAGAAAGGGCGCGGCAGCGTACCGGTCATTATCGCAGAAAGCGCGTCCGCCCCGAAGCCCGAACCGGGGTCTGACCTCTGACTAGCAACGTTTTGCCCCAGAACCGGGGTCAGAGCTTTAACTTGCAACATATGGCATGGCACGAACTGGGTTTGACCCGTGTCTGGCGCCATTGGACGGCAATTGCTTGCTTAAGCGCTACTTGCACGCAGTTTTGAACCGACATGACTGCTTGCCGCCGTGGTGTTGCTAATTAAAGCTCTGACCCCGGTTATCGGTTTCGGCGGTTTTGTTGCTAATCAGAGGTCAGCCCCCGGTTGCAGGGGAGGATGGCGCGTGCAGGCGTGCCGGGGGCTTTGCGATGTGTTTCCACAGGCGGGGCGGGGGTTTGTTACAATGGACTACACGATCAAAAGGCGACCCTATCATGCTGCGCACTTCCACTTTCCGCAATCTCCTGGCCCTGTGCCTGCTCGCTTCGGCAAGCCTGGCCGGCGCCCAGCAATCGAAGCCGAGCGACGCCCCGCCCAAGCTCGAACGCCTCGACGACGGCAACCTGGCACCCGCCATCGTGGCGCCGCGCGCCAACGAGCCGAAAATCAGCGAGAAACGCGAAAACGGCCGCACCACGGAAGTGAAAGTTAAATCCGGCAAGAGCAGCTATACGATGAAGGGTACCAATCCCGCCGCCGGCAGCTCAGGGCTCGACGCCAACGGCTCATCCCTGCGCGGCCCCCAATGGCAAGTCGGTGAATTCGACCTGAACAAGAAGAAAAAGGCCGCCAGCGAAGCCGCGACTGAAGCCGCACCGGCGCCCGCGTCAAGCAAGTAATCCCCCCATCCGCCCGCGCCCTTCCCTGGCGCGCGGGTAACGATATCGATCGACTTACCTTACCCTTCGCTTTCACATGGCAGTTTTTACCGCGGTCACCCTGGATGACCTGACTTTGTTGTTGAAGAAGTTTCCCATAGGAAACGCCATCGCCATCAAAGGGATCAGTTCCGGCATCGAAAACAGTAATTTTTTCATCGATACGGAGCGCGGCGAGTACGTGCTGACGATTTTCGAGAACCTGACATTCGCGCAGCTGCCGTTTTATCTTCAGCTGATGCGCCACCTGGCCGAGCGCGGCGTGCTGGTCCCCGCCCCGGTGCCGGACCAGGCGGGCGAGCTGGTGGTGCCGCTGCACGGCAAGCCGGCCGCCATCGTCAGCAAACTCGAAGGCAGCTCGCAGATGGCGCCGCAACCGGTCCACTGCGCCGCCGTCGGCACCATGCTGGCGAAGATGCACCTGGCCGGACGCGACTTTGCGCTGCAGCAGCCGAACCTGCGCGGGCTGGACTGGTGGAACGAGACCACGCCGCTGGTACTGCCCTTCCTCGACGAGCATAACGCCCATCTGCTGCGCGCCGAGATGCATTTCCAGAGCGCGTTCGCGGCCTGCGACCATTACCATCGCCTCGGGCGCGGCCCGGTCCATGCCGACCTGTTCCGCAACAACGTGATGTTCATCGGCGAGCGCCTGACCGGTTTCTTCGATTTCTATTTCGCCGGCTGCGACACCTGGCTGTTCGACGTGGCCGTCACCGTCAACGACTGGTGCATCGACACAGGCACCGGCGTGCTCGACGCCGCCCGCGTGCGCGCCCTGCTCGACGCCTACCACGCGGTGCGCCCGTTCACGGCCGACGAGCAAGCCGCCTGGCAGCCGATGCTGCGCGCCGCCGCGCTGCGCTTCTGGCTCTCGCGCCTGTACGACCTCTACCTGCCGCGCGAAGCCGAAATGCTCACGCCGCACGACCCGACCCATTTCGAGCGTATCCTGCGCGAACGCATCGCCACCCCCGCCCCAGGATTGTTCGCATGAGCCGCCTTCCCGCCATCACCGGATGGCACTGGATCAAGCAGGGCTTTGCCCTGTTCCGCAAGCAGCCGGCCATCCTCACGATGCTGCTGTTCGCGATTCTCTTGATGAGCCTGACCCTGGCCACCATTCCCGTGCTGGGGCAAATCCTGACGATGGTGCTGCTTCCCTCGTTCGGCATGGCGATCATGCAGGCCTGTAAGCTGATCGGGCAAGACCAGTCGGTCACGCCCGGCGTGCTGCTGACCGGTTTTCGCCAGCCGGCCCTGACCCGCCTGTGCAAGCTGGGCCTGATTTATCTGTTGATCTCGATCGTGCTCGGCTTGATTCCAGCCTTCATGATCTCGCCCGACTTCATCAAGCAGATGAGCGTGCCGCTGGCCGAACGCGGCGCCATCAAGATCAGCCCGGCCGACATGCAGGTGGTGTTGCTGGCCGGCCTGCTGCAAGGGCTGGCGCTGCTGCTGATGTGCTTTGCGCCGGCGCTGGCCTACTGGCAGCACATGAAACCGGGCAAGGCGACCTTTTACAGCGTGTTCGGACTGTTCGGGGCGATCCGCCCGTTCGTGCTGATGCTCATGGCGTGGGTCGCCATGTTCTTCGGCGCCTCGCTGCTGGTGGGGATGGTGCTGGGCAACAGCAAGGGCGGGCAGATTGCCATCCTCTGGCTGATGCTGCAGTTCATGCTGCTGCTGCAATGCGCGATCTTTGCCGCCTACCGCCAGATCTTCGGCGACCCGTCCCTGCTGCCCACGCAAGTCGAGTCCAAGTAAAGAGCGTGCCGGCGGCCCTGGGTCCGCCGGCCCGCCGCGTCAGCGTCCGACCCGGTCGAGCTTGGCGACCGACAGGTCGAGCACTTTCATGCCGGCCTTGCCGAAATTGATCTGCGCGCGCGCGTTGCTCCCGCCACCCTCGATATTGACAATCACCCCTTCGCCGAACTTGGCGTGCGCCACCGATTCGCCGATGCGCCATCCCGGCCCGTTGCTGGCCGCTTTTTGCGCGATCTGCTGGGCGATCTTGTTGTCCGAGCCGCCGGTAAACTTGGCGTCGTCCCAGCTCGATTTTTTATTCCCGAACCAGTGCGATTGCACGCGCGGCGAAATCCACTTGAGCGCCTCTTCGGGCAGCTCGTCGAAGAAACGCGATTTCATGTTGTAGCGGGTTTGCCCGTGCAGCATGCGCGACTGCGTAAAACTCATGTACAGGCGCTTCCTCGCGCGCGTGATGGCCACGTACATCAGGCGCCGCTCTTCGTCCACCCCATCCATCTCGCGCGAACTGCTCTCGTGCGGGAACAGGCCTTCTTCCAGGCCGGTGATGAACACGGCGTCAAATTCGAGTCCCTTGGCCGAGTGTACCGTCATCAGTTGCAGCGCATCCTGCCCGGCCTGGGCCTGGGCGTCGCCCGCTTCGAGCGAGGCGTGCGACAAAAACGCCGACAGCGGCGACATGACCACGTTCAGGGGCGTATCGGCGTCGATGATCTCGACGCCGTCGCCTTCGACCAGCATCTCGCCCACGCTGGCGTAGGTCTTGGGACCAAGGTAGGCCGGCGCGCCCTGGCCGAAGCCTTCTTCCTGCACGAACTGGGTGGCCGCATTGACCATCTGTTCCAGGTTCTCGATGCGGTCGGCGCCTTCTTTTTCGTTCTGGTAGTGCTGCAGCAGGCCGCTCGCTTCGAGCACCACGCGCACCATCTCGGGCAGCGCCAGTTGCCCGGTCTCGAAACGGGCGCCTTCGACCAGCTTCACAAAACTGTTCAGCGAGGAACCCGACTTGCCCGCCACGTAGGGCACCGCCGCGTACAGCGAAATGCCGTACTGCCCGGCGGCCGCCTGCAGCGCCTCGATCGAGCGCATGCCGATGCCGCGCGTGGGGAAGTTCACCACCCGCAGAAAGGCCGAATCGTTGTGCGGATTGTCCATCAGCTGCAGGTAGGCGATCGCGTGCTTGACCTCGGCGCGCTGGAAGTAGCGCTGGCCGCCGTACACGGTGTACGGCAGGCCGGCCGCGAACAGCGCATGCTCGATCACGCGCGACTGCGCATTGGAGCGGTACAAAATCGCGATCTCGCTACGCAGCGCACCTTCAAGCATCAGGCTCTTCGCTTCCTCGATGATCCACTGCGCCTCTTCCAGGTCGGACGAGGCTTCGTAGATGCGCACCGGCTCGCCGTGACCGGCATCGGTGCGCAGGTTCTTGCCCAGGCGCTTGCTGTTGTTGGCGATCAGGTGGTTGGCGCTGTCGAGGATGTGGCCGTGCGAGCGGTAGTTTTGCTCGAGCTTGATCAGGTTTTCGACCCGGAATTCGCGCTCGAAGGCGCTCATATTGCCGACATTGGCGCCGCGAAAGGCGTAAATGCTCTGGTCGTCGTCGCCCACGGCGAACAGCGCGCCGGCCACCTGCTGGCCCTGCCCCGCCAGCAGTTTGAGCAAGTTGTATTGCAGGTCGTTGGTATCCTGGAACTCATCGACCAGGATGTGCTTGAAGCGCGCCTGGTAATGCTCGCGCAGCGGCTGGTTGCGTTGCAGCAGCTCATAGGCGCGCAGCAGCAGTTCGGCAAAATCGACCACGCCTTCGCGCTGGCATTGATTGTCGTACAGATCGTACAACTCGACCATCTTGCGTTCGATCGGGTCGTGCGCTTCGACCCGGTTGGCGCGCAAGCCCTGGTCCTTGGCGTTGTTGATGAAATACATCAGGTTCTTGGCCGGGTACTTTTCGTCATCGACATTGTTCGCTTTGAGCAAACGTTTAATCATCGACAACTGATCCTGCGAATCGAGGATCTGGAAGGTTTGCGGCAGGGCGCAATCGCGGTAATGGGTGCGCAAGAAGCGGTTGCACAAGCCGTGGAAGGTGCCGATCCACATGCCGCGCGTGCTCACCGGCAGCATGGCCGACAGGCGCGTCGTCATTTCCTTGGCGGCCTTGTTGGTAAACGTCACCGCCATGATCCCGGCCGGCGAGACCTGGCCGGTCTGGATCAGCCAGGCGATGCGGGTCGTCAGCACGCGCGTCTTGCCGGAGCCGGCGCCCGCGAGAATCAGGGCGCTCTGCGGCGGCAGGGTGACGGCGGCGAGTTGTTCGGGATTGAGGTTGTGGAGGAGATTTTGCATCCCATGATTATACCGGCGCGCCGCCATCGGACGGCGACGCTTTCGCTGGCGAACGCGCTTCTCAGCCGCCGGACGCGAGCGGCTCGGGCAAGGCCGCCATCGGCCCATCCACGCTTGGAGCCTGTTCCACTCAGGACGCGCGTGGCCCCGGCACCGGTCGCGCCAGCCCGCGCGCGACGGCGTCGCGCAGCACCTCGCGCATCACGCGCTCGGCCGCTTTGCCGTGCTGGTCCATCTCGCGCCCCAGCACGTTCATCTTTTTACCCAGCGCGTCCATCGGCTTGCCCGCTTCTTTCATTTGCTCGTCGATGGCGTCGAGCGGCGCGCGCGCCTGCTCGATCCTGCCATGCTGGCGTTCGAGCTGCGCGTGCTGCACGTCGAGCTGGCGTTCAATGTCGCTCAGCTTGACATTGAGCTGGTCGCGCCTGGCCGACAACTGCGCGCGGGTGGCGCCGCCGACGTCGTCGATCTGGCGCTCGAGCTGCACGATCTCGCGCTGCAAACGGGCTTGCTGCGGCGCCAGCGCCGCGATCAGGCCGGCGATGCGGCGCGTCTCGGCATGTTCTGGCTGGTCGGCGCCGGCCTTGCGTTCCATCTCGCGGCCCAATTGCTCGACCACCTTGGCGTGCTTTTCCATTTCCTTGCCATGCACCTCCATTTGGGCGCCGAGGCGCTTGAGCGGCGCGTAGGCGACGGACACCCTGGCGATCAGGGCCGGGTCCTGCACCACGTAGGCCTGGTCGCCCTGGCGGAACCACAAAAAGTCCCCCTGGACGGTGTGCTTGGCGGCGGCGATGTCGTCGACATCGCGGCTGTCGCCACTTAACATGCCCTTGCGCTCGGGGCCTTGCACCAGCGCATACGACATCTCGCCAGGACCCTTGGTGATGCTGACGGGAAGACGCGGCGGCGCTGGCGGCGCCGGTGGCGCGGGCGGCACTGGTGGTAGCGGCGCCGCATCCATCGGCGCGGCGGGAACGGCTGCGCCGACGCGCAAAGCCGGGACGGCTGGCCGCGCCGGGGGCGCCGGCGGGGCTGGCGCGATCGCCGGCGCGCTGCCGGCGTACACGGCTGTCGCCGGCGCCAACGGCGCTGTCTGCGCATTGGCGTAAAAGGCGGCGCAGGCGGCCGACAGGCCGAGAATCGGCAGCGCCATTTTCCAGTTCAGTGGTTCGGTATCCGGGCGGACCAGGCGTTTGATGCGGGACATAAGATTTCCTCCGTGAGCCCCATGGGCAAGTTGAGGGGTGGAGAACTGGAACTGGTCCAGTTCGGATAATGCAAGCGCCAGACGCCGCGGTTCGCCGAGCATGCTTGCTGCTAAATCATCTGCAATCTGTTCGCGCTCGATCCGCACCCGGTGCGACAGCCACCACACCGCCGGGTGATAGAACAGCACCATTTCGATCGCGCTCTGGATCAGGTTGACCAGGTAATCGAAGCGCTTGATGTGCGCCATTTCGTGCGCCAGCAGGGCTTCGAGCAAGTCGGGCGGCATGCCGCTCACCAGCGACGCCGGCACCAGGATCACCGGGCGCCACCAGCCGGCCGTGACCGGGCCGGGCAAGTCGCCCACCAGCCCCAGCGCGACCTTGCGCGCGACGCCGAAACGCAGCGCCAGCCGGTCCACCCTCGCCTGCCAGGCGGCGTCGCGCAGGTAGCGGCCCGGTTGGCTGCGGCGGCGCACCCAGGCCAGCCCGAGCATCAGGCGCAACGCCAGCAGGCCGGCGCCGCAACTCCAGAAAAACATCAGCAGGGGCAAGCGCTGCTGCAAGGCCGGTTCCCAGCTGGCGACCTGCGCGGCCAGCATCGGCGCGGCCAGCAGCGGCGCGTCGGCCTCGCCGGCCGGCATGGCGATGGCGCGCAGCGGCAGGATCGTGGTGGCCGCGGCCTGCGCATCGAGCATGCGCTGCACTGTTCCAGCCAGCGGCAAGGCGGCGCACAGCAGCAGCGCGGCGCAGCCGACGGCGTAGCGCAGCTGGGGCCGCGCGCCGCGCAGCAATCCCATGCCGATGGCGGCCAGGCAGCCGATCAACAATCCCTGCCAGACAAAGTCGAGCAAGGCCCAGCCCAGGCTGGGCACGATGACGGCGAGCATGGCGTTCATGGGTGGGCTCCTGCGTGCATGGTCTCTCCGTCAAAGGGTGAATGTAGAATAAAATATCTAGATAATTTTGTCTAGAACTATTTTTCTACTTCCCGGGCAAGCGCGGGCGCGGCCTGGGTGAGCATGACTGTAGAGAGGAGGGGCCGCCTGCTCCAGCGGCAGGCGATGGGCGGTCGATTCCGGGGAACAGGCGACCAAAACGCGTGCCTGGCGCGCAGGCATGCGGCCCAAGCCGGCATTGGTGTCGTCAATGCCGGCTTGGGATAACTTGGGAACAATTACAGCAGCGGAAAGCCGAGCTCCCGGCCGCTGCGGCCAAGGCGCGCCATGAAGTGCGCGATGCCGCCCATGCCGACCATCAGGTCGGCGGTCGGCGCCACCGGGTCTTCCGCCAGCCACACCAGGCTGCCGTCGGCGCAGCGGTGCCCGAGATGCGCGATGGTGCCGGCCAGGGTGGCCGCCTTGTCGCGCCAGGCCGGCTCGCCCAGCGTGTGCGCCGCTTCCAGCAAGATCTCGCCGATCCCCGCCAGGCCATGACAGATGGTGAGGTTGGGCGCGCGCAGATTGCCGTCGATGGCGCCCAGCGCGCGCCGCGCCAGCAGCGCCATGGCCGGGTCCCCGGTATGCCGGTATGCGCGCAGGAAGGCGAGCGCGATGCCGGGCGCGCCGTGGCACCACCAGTTCCACACCGCGCCCTGGCGGTCGCTGTAATGCCACTGCAGCGCCGCCGCGCCATCGGGCGCCAGCGCATGCGCTTCGAGCCAGCGCAAGCCGCGCGCGGCACTGGCGCGGCTGGTCTCGTCATCCAGGCGCGCGCCATGCTCGAGCAGGAAGAACACCATCCCGGCCACGCCGTGGGCAAAGCCGCTGATGGTTTCGCCGGACATGCCGGGCACGCCCTCCGGCATGACCCAGGAGCCGTCGGGCGCCTGGGTGTCGGCCAGGTAGCGCGCGCAGCGGCGCGCCATGGCCAGCGGCGCAGCCGTACACAGGCTGTGCGCGCACAGCATGGCGCCCAGGCCCTGCCCCGCCGCGCCGTGCGTGAGGTCGGGCCAGGTGATGGGCGCGGCGAACACGCGCGCCACAAACTGGTCGATGCGCGCGCTGGCCGGCACCAGCCCGGCATGCACGGCTTCGGCGATGGCGACCGCCACGCCGGCGTCGCCGAAATGCAGGCCGGGCATGCCGCGATCGGGCGTGAGGGCGTCCGACAGCAGCCAGTCCACGGCTCGCTTGAGCGCCGGCGCGGCGTCGTCGATGGCGATGCCGGCACGGCGCAGGCGCGCCAGCGCATACACCACGCCGGCCACGCCGCGATTGGCGCCGCGCCGCAGTTCGTACGAGGAGGCCTGCTCCTGCCCGCCCGCCCCGTTCGCGATCCCCGCCGACAGCCACAGCCCCGATTGCGGATCGCGAAAGGCGTGGCGCAGCAGGCCCAGGCCGGCGCCGTGGGCACAGGCGCCAAAGTCGATGGGTGGCGCCGGCGGCGTGCTGGCCGCGCACGCGCCGCTTGCGCGCAGGCGCGCTTCGTACGCCGCCAGTTGCTGGCCGATGGCGCCCAGGGTGGGCCGCGCCAGCGGATCGTCGTCCACCCCGGCCAATACCACGTTCAACAGCGCCTCGGGCACCGATGCGGCCAGATAGCGCACGTTGCGCATGCGCGAGTCGGCGCGCGCGAACAGGGTGCGGCGCGGATCGAGGCCGGTCAGGGCGAACAGGATCAGCGCCGCCACCGCATGGATATCCTGGGCGAAGGTGGGCGCGGCGCCGGCCTCCTGTTCCGGCGCCATGAAGCCCGGCGTGCCCTTGCCGAACACGGGACTGACGTCGCCCACGTGCTGCGCGATCTCCAGGTCGAGCAGCCAGGTGTCGCCATCGTCCCCGAGCCAGATGTTCGACACGCTCAGGTCGCGATGCACGAAGCCGGCGCCGTGCAGCCGTTCGACGGCATCGACCAGCCGGCGCAGGGCGCCCAGCAGGCGCAGTTGGCCGGCATGCCCGGCCGCGCTCCACGGACCGCGCCGCAGGGTCGCCTGCACCACGCTTTCGAGGTCGGCTCCGGGCAGGTAGGTCATCGCCAGGTAGCCATCGCCGTCGAGCTCGAAGTACGGGTCGCACGCCGGCACCGGCGCCACCCCTTTCAGGCGCGCGTGGATTTCGCCCTGGCGCCGCAGGCGCACCCGGATGTCGCGCCCGTGGATATCGGACAGGCAGTGCTTGCGCCCTTCCTTGATGATCCGTCCCGCCACTTCCCGCTGCGAGCTGGCCAGGATCGCCAGGTAGACGTTGCCCTTGGCGTGCTGCTTGACGACGTCGACCAGCACATAACCGGGGCCGAAGGTCGCGGGGCCGAAGGTCGCGGGGCCGAAGGTCGCGGGGCCGAAGGTCGCGGGGCCGAAGGTCGCGGGGCCGAAGGTCGCGGGGCCGCTGGTGCGGCTGGCGGGGGCCGGCGCGGCTGCGGCGGCGAACGGGCAGGCGGCGAAGGATGGCGGCACGAAGGGCTGGGTGTAGGCGTCGGCAATGAGCTCGCCGGCGCCGTCCCGGATGTACAGGTGGTGCTGGCCGAGCAGGTCGCGCTCGACGATGGTGTTAAAGCCCCCGTAGCGCGCGTACACCAGGTTCCCGAGCGCCATGTCGGAGGTGATCACGGGGCCGTTGAACCCCTGCGTGGCCCGCACCAGCTGGGCGGCCAGCGCGCTGGCGGCGGCGTCGTCAGCCGGGTAGATGGTGCAGAATTTGCCGACCTGGGTGGCGCCCAGGCTGCCTTCGTTGAGCAGTCCCAGGATGGTGGCGTCCCTGGCGATCTTGAAAGGCACCTGGCCGGCCCGCAGGATGGGAACGATGGCGTCGAGCAGGGCGTGGGCCTCGGCCGGCACGCCCGAGACGTGCAGCTTCCAGCCCTGCACGCGGTCGGTGCGGCCGACCTTGAGCCACACGCCGCTGGTCTCGGGCGCCAGGCCGTGGCCACGCAAATGGTCCTGGTAGGAAGGGATGATCGGCAGCGCGCTGTCGGGTGATGGGTTCATGTGGTGGCTCATTTCCAGGCGAAGAAGCGGGATCCGATATTGGTGGTGAAGCCGCAGCTGTCGCCGCAGGTATTGCCGCAACTGAACTCGGTGCAGGTGACGTCGCAGGTCGAGCCACCGCAGGTGACGCCGGCGCAGGTGTACGAGGTGCAGGAGCAGGTGTACTGGGGGCCGCAGGCTTGCAGCAGGCGGTCCCGGTCCAGCAGCGCGGTGGCGTCGGCGATGAACGCTTGCGGATCGATGGCGCGCAGCGCGCGCCGGGTTGGCTCGTCGAGGTAGGCCAGCGTGGCCACTGCGGCGGCGGGATCGGTGAGGAAGGCCTGGAACAGCTGCGCATTGCCGCGCAACTCGCCGACCAGGCGGGCGAAAGTCGTTCTGTCCATGGCGGACTCCTTGTTCGGGTGGTGCGAAGCCGGAAAAAGCGACGCGCCGCAAGCGCGTGACGCGTCGCCGTGGCGCTTAGCGATTCCAGGCTGCCGGATTGATGACCACACCGCCCATATCGGTAAAGTTGGTGGTGTAGCCGCAGCTTTCGCCGCAGGTGTTATCGCAGCTGCTCGAACAGGTATTGCCGCAGCGTTGCAATGCGCTGCCCGCACGCGAGAAGTAGGTGACGGCAGGGGTCGAAATCGCCACCTCGGCGGTCAGGTTGGTGGTGTAGCCGCAGCTGCCGCCGCAGGTGTTGTCGCAGCTGCTCGAGCAGGTGTTGCCGCAGCGTTGCAGGATGCCCAGCGCACTGGCGATCAGGGCTGCCGGGTCCTGGCCGACCAAGGCCCCTTTGGCATGACGGTCAAGATCGCTCACCTGGGCGATGACCGTTTCCGGGGTAAAGATCAGTTGATGGAAAAATGCGGGATCGGCTTTGGCCTTTTCGACCAGACTCTGGAATACTTTGGGATCCATTTGAAACCTCCACAAGACGAAGCACTACAACAGGGGTGCTCTTGCTGCATGGCTACGGACGAACGACACCCCGGGAAGTTCAATATAGGGCGGCGTGGCGGCGAGGTTTTTGATCGTGCCCAAACCCGGACTTGCGTACGAGCGTACTCAGGCTGGGCTACTTTTCAGAGATGGTGGCAGGTCCGTTAGAATGCCTGATTGCACACATTCCATTTGGGAGATGAACTTGGAAACGAACGATTTCTGGAAACTGATCGATGCATCGCGCCTGGCCGCGGACCACGATCCGGAAGCGCAGGTCGACACGCTCGACGGCTTGCTGGCGACTCTGGAAGCGGACCAGATCGTGGAGTTCGATCGTCTGATGGTCGAGCACGTCAATCGCGCGTATCACTGGGATCTGTGGGCGGCGGCCTACATCATCGGCGGCGGGTGCTCGGACGATGGTTTCATGGATTTCACGGGCTGGCTGATCGGCAAAGGCGAGCAGGTATACGAGGCCGCGCTGCGCGATGCCGACAGCCTGGCCGATGTGGTCGGCGAGGCCGATGGCGAATGCCAGGTCGAGGCAATGTTGTACGCGCCCGGCAAGGCATGGGAGCAAAAGACCGGGCGTTCGGGCGACGACTTCCCGCGCCACATGTTCGCGTTCCAGGATGGTCCGCACGGCGAGAGCTGGGACGAAGACGCCGTCGACGCCAGGCTACCGCGCCTGGCTGCGATGTTCAACGGTTAGAGCGCCGGATCGGGTCCGGCCCGGCCGACTTGGCTTGGCCTAATACAGCACCACCGAGCGGATCGACTCGCCGCTCTTCATCAGGTCGAAACCTTCGTTGATGCGTTCGAGCGGCAGGCGGTGGGTGATCAGGTCGTCGATATTGAGCTTGCCTTCCATGTACCAGTCGACGATCTTCGGCACGTCGGTGCGCCCGCGCGCGCCGCCGAAGGCGGAGCCTTTCCATACGCGGCCGGTGACCAGCTGGAACGGACGGGTCGAAATCTCCTGCCCCGCCGCCGCCACGCCGATGATGATCGACTGGCCCCAGCCCTTGTGCGACGATTCGAGCGACTGGCGCATGGTGGTCACGTTGCCGATGCATTCGAAGCTGTAGTCGGAGCCGCCGTCGGTCAACTGGATGATCGTGTCGACCACGTTCTCCACCTTGGACGGATTGATGAAGTCGGTCATGCCGAACTTGCGCGCCATCGCTTCGCGCTCCGGGTTCAGGTCCACGCCGATGATCTTGTCGGCGCCGACCATCTTGGCGGCCTGGATCACGTTCAGGCCGATGCCGCCGAGGCCAAACACCACCACGTTGGCGCCCGCTTCGACCTTGGCGGTAAACAGCACCGCGCCCACGCCGGTGGTCACGCCGCAGCCGATGTAGCAGATCTTATCGAACGGCGCGTCCGAGCGCACCTTGGCCAGCGCGATCTCGGGCACCACGATGTAGTTCGAAAACGTCGATGTGCCCATGTAGTGGAAAATCGGCTTGCCGTCGATCGAAAAGCGGCTGGTCGCGTCGGGCATCAGCCCGCGGCCCTGGGTCGAGCGGATCGACTGGCACAGATTGGTTTTTTGCGACAGGCAGAATTTGCACTGGCGGCATTCGGGGGTGTACAGCGGGATGACGTGATCGTCCTTGCGCAGGCTGGTGACGCCCGGCCCGACATCGACCACCACGCCGGCGCCTTCGTGCCCGAGGATGGAGGGGAAAATCCCTTCCGGATCGGCGCCGGAGAGGGTGTAGTAATCGGTGTGACAGATGCCGGTGGCCTTGATTTCGACCAGTACCTCGCCCGCGCGCGGGCCTTCCAGGTCGACTTCTTCAATCGTCAGCGGCTGGCCCGCCTTCCATGCAATCGCTGCCTTGGTTTTCATGTTGTTCCTGTCCCTCAGATGGTCGGAGCGCCGCAAGGGCGCAGTGTCGCCATCATATCAAGCTGGGGACAAGCGTGCATCTTCCGGGTCAGGCCGCCGTGAGCGCATGCCGCTCCCACAACGCGTGCAACTGCCCGGTCAGGCGCAGCGGCATCAGGGGTTTGGGAATGACGCCGATGGCGCCCACCTCGGCATAACGGGCGATGTCCGCCGCCGCCGTCAGGCCGGTCACGAACAGCGCCGGGGTGTCGGCCAGGTGCGGTATGCGGCGCAGCATGGCCAGGGTCGCCAGGCCGTCCAGTTCCGGCATCATCATATCGAGCAAGATCAGGTCGGGCTTGAAATCCATCGCGGCCAGCAGCGCTTCGCGTCCCGAACCGCAGTCGCGCACCTCGAATTTGCCGATCACCTCCAGCACCAGCTTGGCCGTGGTGCGCACGTGCAGGTCGTCTTCGACATACAAGATCGATTTCAGGCCGTGGCTCGCGTCGCTGTTCATGGCTAATCCCCCGCCGTCATGCACGCAGGGATGCCGAGCATGGCCGCAATGGTGCTCCACAGCTGGCGCGGCGACGTCCACGGCTTGGGCAAGAAGGCGCGCACCGGATCGCGCGCGTCGGGCAGGCGCGCCGAGTACACCAGCAGGGGCGTGGTCAACAGCTCGGGCATGAGCGCGCGGCCGTCGCCGTCGGACAGGCCGGGATCGAGCACCACCAGCGAAAACAGTTCGGTCGCGAGCACGCGGCGCGCCTCGGCGATCGTGCTCACATGGGTCACGCACGCTTCCGGCGCCAACAGCGTGGAGAGCACCAGCGCGGTCTTGTCGTCGCTGTCGATGTGCAGCACGCGTGGCGCGTTGCGCGCAGCGGCAGTGTGGCCGGCGCCGGAGCGCGGACGTGGCCCGAGTTCGAGCGCCGCATCCATCATGGGCGCGGTCAGGTGCGCCGCGTCGGCATCGATGCCGACCGAGGCCGGGCCGACCGGCCAGCGCCGGGGGGTGTGGGAAAACAGGGTGCGGCGCTCGTTCGCGACAATCTGCGCGGGAGCGGCGGAAACACAGAGTTTGTAATTAGCGGTCGCTTTCATGGCGACTTCCTTTCTGAACCGGTTCGATCGATATCCCAAGTCGCAGCGCAACAACAACGCACAGGGCAAAGGCGCAATGACATCGGGGGAACAATCGGCGGAGCTGGGCCGAAAACATCTATCGGCCGCAGGGGAAAGGCGGCGCTGGAAAAGGGCGGACGCGAGCGGGTCAGGGCTCAATCACGCGGGGAACTGTGTGAACAAACTGGAATTCACGCTTTTAGTGTAGCAAACATTTGCCCTACGGGAACAGTCTGCAAGAAATTTTTATGTGAAAGCGTGCGCAATGCGCAACGCCTTCGTGCGCAATCACTTGGCTTTGAGACGATTGGCGAAACCGGAATGCAAACTGTTCAATGTTTCTTCGGCGGCAAGCAGCTGGTCGGCCACTTCGTTGATCTTGCGCCGGCTCGAGCGCGCGTGGTCGCGCAGCACCTCGAAAGCGGTGTTGCGGTCGGTCTGGAATTTGCCCATCAACAGGCCCACGGCCAGGCTGGTTTCGCGTCCGGCGGCCAGCGCCGCGTTCAGGTTCAATTCGGTGCGGCGCAGTTCGCGGATATCGTCGGCGCGCGCCAGGCCCGCCTCGAACGCCGGCATCAGGCGCTCGGCGTCGACCGGCTTGACCAGGTAGCCCAGCGCGCCGTAAGCGGCGGCCTGCCGGGTCGATTCGCTGTCGCCGATGGCCGACAGGAACATGAACGGCACCGTGCTGTGGGTCTTGAGGTGGTGCGCCAGTTCCAGCCCGCTCATGCCCGGCATGGTGATGTCGAGCAGGGCCATGTCCGGCTCGCCGGCGGCGATCTGCTGCAGCGCTTCTTCGCCGGAGGATGCGGTCACCGTGTCGTAACCGGCGTGGCCAATGACTTCATTGAGAAACTGCAGGAGCAAGGGGTCGTCGTCGACGATGAGGATGCGACGTTTCGCGACAGGGGCGGGATTTGGCACGGCAATCCTTTTACGCTGGAAGAAGTGTAAAAAGATTATACGGCCCCGGTCATGTTCGCGCACGTTTTGCGCTGTGCGCCGAACAAGGCATCGAACTGGCGCGCGGCGCACGTCGGATCAAGGCTGGCGTAGACCGAGGTGATCGCCGCCACCATGTCGGCGCCGCGATCGACCAGCGGCGCCGCGTTTTCGGGCGTCATGCCGCCGATGACCACCAGCGGCAGCGCGAGCGCCCTGCGCGCTTCCAGCAAGATATCGGGCGCCGTGATGAAGCTGTAGCGCTTGACCGGCGAGGGATAGAAGCCGCCGAAGGCCGCGTAGGTGGCGCCATCGCGTTCGGCCGCGCGCGCCAGTTCCAGGTCGCCGTAGCAGGAGGCGCCGACGATCTTGCCGGGTCCCAGCGCGGCGCGTACCTGCGCCACGCTGGCATCAAGCCCGCCCACATGAACGCCGTCGGCGCCGAGCGTCAGGCACAGATCAAGGTGGTCGTTGATCACCAGCGGACGACCGTAGCGGCGGCACAACGCCAGCAGCGCCGCGCCCTGGCGCCGGCGCAGCGCCGGGCTGGCGTCCTTGTGGCGGTACTGGACCAGCGCGACCCCGCCCTCGAGGGCGGCGCGGGTGCAATCGAGCAGGCGTTCGGTATCGTCCCAGTTGGGGGTGACAAGGTAAAGTCCTCGCATCGGGAGTGTCGCTTTCAGTTTCATAGTAAGGAAGGTAAGCGCTGTGGAATGCGCTGCCCGGCGCCGATCGAAAACGATTGCGCCAGGCTTTGATGGGTATAGGACTGGCCGCGTTCGAGGGCCTCTTGCATCGATTCGCCCAGCGCCAGGCGGGCCGCGATGGCGGCGGCCAGGGTGCAGCCGCTGCCATGGAACTCGCCGGGCAGGCGCGGCCAGCGCCATTCCTGTTGGTGTTCCGCGCTCTGCCAGCGGTTGACCACATCCGGGCCGTCGCCATGGCCGCCGGTGACCAGCACGTGCGGACACATAAGCCGGCCGAGGGCTTGCGCTTCGCGCAGGTTCGGCACCACCAGAGTGGCCACGGCCAGCAGGGGCGCAAGCTCGGCCAGCGCATCGCCGCGCGAGAGCGCGTCGCCATGGCCGCTGGCCAGCACCGGGTCGAGCACCACCGGCAGCGCCGGGTCACGCTGGCGCAGCTGATTGACCAGCGCGGCAATCGCTTCGGCGTTGGCGCGGTTGCCGGGGATGCCGAGCTTGACGGCGCCAATGGCGACGCTGTCGATCAGCGCCTGCGCCTGGCGCACCAGCAGGGAGCAATCGACCGGCACGATGTCGTACACGCGGTTATGGTCCTGCACCGTCAGCGCGGTGACCACCGGCAGCGCGTGCGCGCCCTGGGCCGCGATCGCGCCCAGGTCGGCCGCGATGCCGGCCCCGCCCGACGGATCGAGGCCGGCGAACACCAGCACCGCCGGCATGCAAGCGCCCTGCCCTGTCACGCGACTTTGCCGGTCACCGGCGAAGACGGCACGGCGGCGAAGCGCCTGGGCATGCGCCCGGCCAAGAAGGCTTCGCGCCCGGCCTGCACCGCCAGGCGCATGGCGCCGGCCATGCGCACCGGATCGCGCGCGCCGGCAATGGCGCTGTTCATCAACACGCCGTCGCAACCGAGTTCCATTGCAATGGCCGCATCCGACGCCGTGCCCACGCCGGCGTCGACCAGCACCGGCACCTTGGCCTGCTCGATAATCAGCTGCAGGTTCCACGGGTTGAGGATGCCCATGCCCGAACCGATCAGGGAGGCGAGCGGCATCACGGCCACGCAGCCGATTTCTTCCAGCAGGCGCGCCTGGATCGGATCGTCGCTGCAGTAGACCATGACGTCGAAACCGTCCTTGACCAGCGCTTCGGCGGCGATCAGGGTTTCGGGCATGTGCGGGAACAGGGTCTTTTCGTCGCCCAGCACTTCGAGCTTGACCAGCTTGCGCCCGCCCAGCAGTTCGCGCGCCATCTGCAAGGTGTACACCGCGTCCTTGGCGTTGTAGCAGCCGGCGGTGTTGGGCAGGATCGTGTACTGGTCGGGCGGCAGCACGTCGAGCAGGCTGGGAGCGTTGCGGTCCTGGCCGATGTTCACGCGGCGGATCGCCACGGTGATGATCTCGGCCTGGGCGGCGTCGGTGGCCGCGCGCGTTTGCGCCAGGTCGCGGTACTTGCCGCTGCCGACCAGCAGGCGCGAACGGTAGGTTTTGCCTGCGATGGTGAGGACGTCGCCGCCCCCGTTGTTGTCGTTCATTTTCATGTCTGCTACCCTTTATGTCAGCCGCCGCCGATGGCGCGCACGATCTCGATTTTGTCCAGCGCCAGCAACGGGCGTTGCCGCCATTGCTGGCGCGGCACCACCTGGCGGTTGACCGCCAGCGCCATGGCCTGCCCCGGCGGCAGGCCAAGTTCCTCGACCAGGTCGAGCAAGGAGGCGCCCGGCGCCACGCGCCGTGCCTCGCCGTTGACTTCGATCTCGATCTTGATCTCGATCACGGTCATACCTTTTTATAGAGCTCGCCGCCCTGGCGCACGAATTCGATGGCTTTCACTTCCATCCCTTGGCGCAGCGCGCTTTGCTCGCTCACGTTCATGCTGGCGGCGTAGTCGCGTACTTCCTGGGTGATTTTCATCGAGCAGAAATGCGGCCCGCACATCGAGCAGAAATGCGCCACCTTGGCCGAATCCTTGGGCAAGGTCTCGTCGTGGAATTCGCGCGCCTTGTCCGGGTCCAGGCCCAGGTTGAACTGGTCGTCCCAGCGGAATTCGAAGCGCGCCTTGGACAGCGCGTTGTCGCGGATCTGCGCGCCCGGATGGCCCTTGGCCAGGTCGGCCGCGTGGGCCGCGATCTTGTAGGTGATGATGCCATCCTTGACATCATCCTTGTTCGGCAGGCCCAGATGCTCCTTGGGCGTGACGTAGCACAGCATGGCGGTGCCGTACCAGCCGATCATGGCCGCGCCGATGCCCGACGTGATGTGGTCGTAGCCGGGTGCGATATCGGTCGTCAGCGGCCCCAGGGTGTAGAACGGCGCTTCGCCGCACTGGTCCAGCTGCAGGTCCATGTTCTCTTTAATGAGCTGCATCGGCACGTGGCCCGGGCCTTCGATCATGACCTGCACGTCGTGCTTCCAGGCGACCTGGGTCAGCTCGCCCAGGGTTTTCAGCTCGGCCAGTTGCGCTTCGTCGTTGGCGTCGTAGATCGAACCCGGACGCAGGCCGTCGCCGAGGCTGAACGAGACGTCGTAGGCTTTCATGATGGCGCAGATGTCTTCGAAATGCGTGTACAGGAACGATTCCTTGTGATGCGCCAGGCACCACTTGGCCATGATCGAGCCGCCGCGCGAGACGATCCCGGTCAGGCGCGAGGCCGTCATCGGCACGTAGCGCAGCAGCACGCCGGCGTGGATGGTGAAGTAGTCGACGCCTTGCTCGGCCTGTTCGATCAGGGTGTCGCGGAAGATCTCCCAGGTCAGGTCTTCGGCCTTGCCGTTGACCTTTTCCAGCGCCTGGTAGATCGGCACGGTGCCGATCGGGACCGGGCTGTTACGGATGATCCATTCGCGCGTTTCGTGAATGTGCTTGCCGGTCGACAGATCCATGACGTTGTCGGCGCCCCAGCGGATCGCCCAGGTCATTTTTTCGACTTCCTCGCCGATCGACGAGGTGACGGCCGAATTGCCGATGTTGGCGTTGATCTTGACCAGGAAATTGCGGCCGATGATCATCGGCTCGACTTCCGGGTGGTTGATGTTGGCCGGGATGATGGCGCGGCCGCGGGCGATTTCTTCGCGCACGAATTCGGCGCTGATGGTGTCCGGGATGGAGGCGCCGAAGGACTGGCCCGGATGCTGGCGTCCCAGCAGCTGGGCGCTGCGCTTGCCCATCGGGCCGGACGCTTCGAGCTCCTGCAGGTACTCCTGGCGACGCAGGTTTTCGCGGATCGCCACGTATTCCATTTCGGGCGTGATGATGCCGCGCCGCGCATAGTGCATCTGCGTCACGTTGGCCCCATCGAGCGCGCGGCGCGGGGTACGCTGCAGCTGGAAGCGCAGTGCGGCCAGCGCCGGGTCGTCCAGGCGCGCCTGGCCGTAAGCGGAGCTGGGTCCGGCCAGTTGTTCGGTGTCGCCGCGTTCCAGGATCCACGGCAGGCGCGGGGTGCCCAGGCCCGAGCGGATGTCGATGGTCGCCTCCGGATCGGTGTACGGCCCGGAGGTGTCATATATATACACCGGCGGATTCGGTTCGGCGCCGAAGGAGGCGGCGGTGTCGGACTGGCTGACGGCGCGCATCGGCACGCGCAGGTCGGCGCGGCTGCCCTGGGTATAGACTTTACGGGAATTCGGAAAAGGCGCAATCGCCGCTTCATCCACCGTAGCGGTGGCGGAATCGAATTTGAGGGGGGCTTTCAGCGGTGCGTTCATGTGGCTCCATTGCGTGCAGGAGCCAGCAAAGGAGTCGGAGCCCGGAATTGCGGCCGTGACGGCGCACCCATGGAACTCACTGGCTTCCCTTCGCTGGCATTATCCAGATCAGGTTCAGAGGGTGTTTCTCACCCGCGCCTCGCTGTTGCGATTTGCAGGACCCCTAGCGTGTGCCGCCTTGCGGCAGCGAGCGCAATTATACCCCTTGATAGGCGGGACAACATGGCTTTTTGGGCAGCTTTTTCAGTCCTGTGGCTGCGGAGATGATAGGCTGTACGCTGTCTCGATCCGGCCGGTCCCGCGCCGCTACCTCAGAAGGAAGTATGAGCAAGAAAATTTTACTGTTAAGCGTTTCCGCCGGCGCCGGCCATATGCGCGCGGCCGAAGCGATTCGCGCCGCCGCCAACGCGGCGCCGGGCGGCATCGAGGCGACCCACCTGGACGTGATGGATTACGTTCCTTCTGCCTTTCGCAAGATGTACACCGAGTTCTATCTGAAACTGGTGAACAAGGCGCCGGCGCTGTGGGGCTACCTGTACCAGGCCAGCAACGATGCGCGCCCGGACAGCACCATGCAGCAGCTGCGGCGCGGCCTGGAACGCCTCAACACGCGCGCGCTGATGAGCGCCATCGAAGAGGCGCAGCCGGACGCCATCGTCTGCACCCACTTCCTGCCGGCCGAAATCCTGGCGCGCGCGATCCGCAAGCGCGGCTTCACCACCCCGGTGTGGGTGCAGGTGACCGACTTCGACCTGCACCGCATGTGGGTACACGAGAACATGGCTGGTTACTTCGCCGGCAACGAGGAAGTCGCCTACCGCATGCGCCGCTGCGGCATTGCGCCCGAACGCATCCACGTGACCGGCATTCCGATCATGCCGGCCTTCGGCCAGGCGCTCGATCGCGCCGAATGCGCGCGCGAATTCGGGCTCGCCCCAAGCACCACCACTTTCCTGCTGATGGGCGGCGGCGCTGGCCTGGGCAGCCTGGACACGGTGGCCGAACGCCTGCTGGCCCTGGAGGGCACGTTCCAGCTGATCGTCTTGGCCGGCAAAAACGCCAAGGCGCTGGCCGCGCTCAAGGTCCTGGCGACGCGTTTTCCGGGACGCTTGCTGGCGCAGGGTTTTACCGACCAGGTGGAACGCCTGATGGCGTGCGCCGACCTGGTCATCACCAAGCCGGGCGGGCTGACAAGTTCGGAATGCCTGGCCATGGGCCTGCCGATGATCGTCAATTCGCCGATTCCGGGGCAGGAAGAGCGCAACGCCGATTACCTGCTCGAACAGGGCGTCGCCCTCAAGGCGGTTGACGGCCCGACGCTGGAATACCGCATCGCACACCTGCTCGCGCATCCCGATCAATTGGCAGCCATGGGCCAACGCGCGCGCGCCCTGGGCCGCGCGCATGCGGCCGCCGATGTCCTCGACCATGTGCTGGCCAGGCCGGCCAGCACGCCATGACCACACTGAAGAACGCACCATGACCAGACTCCTATTTGCCGCAACCATGTTCAGCGCCTGCGCCGGCGCGCTGGCCGGCACCGGCATCGACACCGCCAAACTGAGCGAGACCGAAGTCGCCCTCGCCGACGTCAGCAAGGCCGGCCAGCCCGGCAAGGCCTTCATGGCCGCCACCATCATCAACGCGCCGCTGCCGGCACTGTGTACGATGATCCAGGATTACGCCGCCTACCCCTCCTTCATGCCGAACGTGGACAAGGTGGCGCTCGTGCGCAAGGACGATGCGGCGCAGGTCGACATGACGCTCAAGCTGCCGCTCGGGAAGGTGAAAAAGTACCGCCTGCGCATGGAACCGAAGGTGTCCGCCGCGCAGTGCCAGCTGTCGTGGAAGATGCTGCCCTGGGCCGGCGTGAGCGCCGAGGAGGCGATTGCCGACACCACCGGTTACTGGCTGCTGGCGCCGCACGCGGCGGACAAGAACAAGACCGTGGTCAAGTACATGGTGTACACCGATCCGGGGCCGGTGCCGATGGGACTGGGCTGGATCGTCGACAGCATGAGCCGTGGCAGCATGCCCAAGACGCTGGAAGCGCTGCGCCAGCGCGCCGCCGCCCAATAAACGCCCGTCCCGGCTGCGCCCCGTAGTCCTCTATAATGAACGTTTTCGCAAAAATACACGACAAACCATGGAATTAGACAAATCTTTCGAGCCCGCCGACATTGAACGCTACTGGCGCGCGGAGTGGGAAAAACGCGGCTACTTCGCCGCGACCACCGACGCCGACAAGCCGTCGTTTTGCATCCAGCTGCCGCCGCCGAACGTCACCGGCACCCTGCACATGGGCCATGCGTTCAACCAGACCATCATGGATGGCCTGACCCGCTACTACCGCATGCGCGGCTTCAATACCGCCTGGGTTCCGGGCACCGACCATGCCGGCATCGCCACCCAGATCGTGGTCGAGCGCCAGCTCGACGCGCAAAAAGTGTCGCGCCATGACCTGGGCCGCGAGAAGTTCGTCGCCAAGGTCTGGGAATGGAAAGAAAAGTCGGGCAACATCATCACCGGCCAGATGCGCCGCATGGGCACCTCGCCCGACTGGTCGCGCGAATACTTCACGATGGACGAACCGCGCTCGAAAGTGGTCACCGACGTCTTCGTGCGCCTGTTCGAACAGGGCCTGATCTACCGTGGCAAGCGCCTGGTGAACTGGGATCCGAAGCTGGGCACCGCCGTCTCCGACCTGGAAGTGGTGTCGGTCGAAGAAGACGGCTCGATGTGGTACATCCGCTATCCGTTCGCCGATGGCAGCGGCCATTTGACGGTGGCCACCACGCGTCCTGAAACGCTGCTCGGCGACGTCGCCGTGGCGGTCGATCCGACCGACGAGCGCTACGCGGCGCTGGTCGGCAAGATGCTCAAGCTGCCGCTGACCGAGCGCGAAATCCCGATCATCGCCGACGAATACGTCGACAAGGCTTTCGGCACCGGCTGCGTGAAGATCACCCCTGCGCACGACCCGAACGACTACCTGGTCGGCCAGCGCCACAAGCTGCCGATGATCTGCGTGATGACGCTCGACGCCAAAATGAACGACGAAGCGCCAGAAGCCTACCGTGGCCTGGACCGCTTTGTCGCGCGCAAAAAGATCGTGGCCGACCTCGATGCGCAAGGCTTGCTGCAGGAAGTCAAGCCGCACAAGCTGATGGTCCCGCGCGGCGACCGCACCGGCGTCGTGATCGAGCCGATGCTGACCGACCAGTGGTTCGTGGCCATGACCAAGCCGGCCCCGGAAGGCACTTTCTTCCCGGGTAAATCGATCGCCGAAGTGGCGCTCGACAAGGTCGCCCAGGGCGAGATCAAGTTCGTGCCCGAGAACTGGAACACCACCTACAACCAGTGGCTCAACAACATCCAGGACTGGTGCATTTCGCGCCAGCTGTGGTGGGGCCACCAGATCCCGGCATGGTACGACGATGCCGGCAATATCTTTGTCGCCAAGACCGAAGAAGAAGCCAAGGCCAAGGCGCTGGCGGCCGGCGTGACGGCGCCGCTGCGGCGCGACGACGACGTGCTCGATACCTGGTTCTCGTCGGCGCTGGTGCCCTTCTCCACCATGGGCTGGCCGGAAGAAACGCTCGACCTCAAGACCTTCCTGCCGTCGTCGGTGCTGGTGACGGGCTTCGACATCATCTTCTTCTGGGTGGCGCGCATGGTCATGATGACCGCGCACTTCACCGGCAAGGTGCCGTTCGAGACCGTGTACGTGCATGGCCTGGTGCGCGATTCGAGCGGCCAGAAGATGTCCAAGTCGAAGGGCAATACGCTCGATCCGATCGACCTGATCGACGGTATCGATGTGGAAGCGCTGGTCGAAAAACGCACCACCGGCTTGATGAATCCGCGCGACGCCGAAAAGATCGCCAAGGCCACGCGCAAGGAATTCCCGGCGGGGATCGCGGCGTACGGCACCGACGCCGTGCGCTTCACGATGGCCAGCTATGCTTCGCTGGGCCGCAACATCAACTTCGACCTGGGTCGCGCCGAAGGCTACCGCAACTTCAACAACAAGCTGTGGAACGCCACCCGCTTCGTGCTGATGAACACCCAGGAAAAGGATTGCGGCGTACCGGCCGACGCCGACCTGTCGCAGGGCGACCGCTGGATTTTGTCGACCATGCAGCGCGCCGAGATGGAAGTGGCCAAGGGCTTCGACGACTACCGCTTCGACAACATCGCCTCGGCCATCCACAAGTTCGTGTGGTACGACTACTGCGACTGGTACCTCGAAATGGCCAAGGTCCAGATCCAGCACGGCAGCGAAGGCCAGCAGCGCGCCACCCGCAACACCTTGCTGCGGGTGCTGGAAGTGATCCTGCGCCTGGCGCATCCGATCATCCCGTTCGTGACCGAAACGCTGTGGCAGACCGTCGCGCCGCTGGCCGGCAAAACGCTCAACCCGGCCGGCGATTCGATCATGGTGCAGCCGTATCCGGAAGCCAATCCCGCGCTCATCGACGAGCGCGCGGAAGAGTGGATGGGCCAGCTCAAGGCGCTGACCGACGGCACCCGTACCCTGCGCGGCGAAATGAAGCTGCCGGAGTCGATGCGCGTGCCGCTGATCGTCGAAGCGGCCGACGCGGCCGACCGCGCGCGCCTGGAAAGCTATGCGGCCTACGTGCAGACCTTGGGCAAGCTGTCGGAAGTGAACATCGTCGACACCTTGCCGGAATCGCCGGCGGCGGTGGCGGTGGTGGGCGCGACCAAGCTGATGCTGAAGGTGGAAATCGATGTCGCTGCCGAGCGCGAGCGCATGGCCAAGGAAATCACGCGCATCGAAGGCGAAATCGCCAAGGTACACGGCAAGCTGGGCAACGAGAGCTTCGTGGCGCGCGCGCCTGAGGCGGTGGTGGCGCAGGAAAAAGAGCGCCTGGTCGCGTTCTCGGCCACCATCGAGAAGCTGCGCGAGCAGCTGGCCAAGTTGCCGACCGCGTAAGCTGTTGCAACGGTGCGGCGCGCTTTTGCTTCTCCCGATAGAGCAAAAGCGCGCTGTACGTACTGACTTGTTCCCGTTCAGCGACGCTTGCCGTCGACCGACACCCTGATACCCGGTTCCGTGCGCTCGCGCGGATCTGGCGTTCCCAGCGCGCATAACAACATCATTTAGCGGTTCACGCAGACAAGCAACTTGCACAGCCCGCGGCATGGCCGTGATGGATTTCCATTGGCTGGCGCAGAACGACAATTTTTGAAAGAGGAATACCATGAAACAATCAGCTTATGCCATCGCCCTGTCCAGCGTCCTGATCGCCGGTTGCGGCGGCGGATCGTCCGATCACACTACCACGCCGGCCATGGCGCCGGCGACGCCCGTGGTGGTGGCGCCCGCGCCGGTTCCGGTGGTGGCGCCCGCGCCTGCCCCGGCGCCGGTATCCGGTACGTCGACGTCCGCCTCGCCGTCGTTCGCCGACTGCTTCCAGGTCACGCCTGGCACCCAATACACAACGTCCGATACCTACACCCACGTCGTTGTCCAGGAAATGTTCGAGGGCGTGATGGCCTACGGCATCGTGGAACTGCGCGATAACGGCGCGCGCCGTGGCGGTCCGTATTTCACTCTGGACAACAATGTCTACAGGATGCTCGGTGTAGGCCAGTACGATACGAGCGGCGCCCAGAAAGGCAAGGACGTCTTTTCCAAGGAAGCGTCGTTCCCGCTGACGATGGTTGCAGGCCAGACGGTCATGGCCAACTACACCAACACCAGCACCAGTTGGCACCTCGAGTTCGACAAGTCCGGCGCATCGCGGATCGTCACGAACACCGAGGTCGAGACACTGTCGGACGAATTGACCTTCGTCGGCTTCGACACGATCACCGTCGCCGGACGCCAGTTCGCCAACGCCTGCAAGATTGCCTTCCCTGGTTCGGTGGCAGGCCAGGTGTCGATGACGTGGCGCGCCAAAGGCTTCGGCTGGATCCGCACCGAAGAGCAGACCGCCCAAGGCGCGCTGGTCCCCGGCACGCGCGTCGAGATCGTCAAGATCATCGCGGCGCCCTGAGCCGTTCCGGTAAACCCCACACAAGCTGATACAAAGTTGTGGGGTCAGTGCAAAGCCAGTTTGCTACACTAGCAACGCTGCATACACTAACAATACTGGAGACACCATGAAAGCACTGACAACAGCCACCCTGATCGCCGCCATGCTGGCCATGACGCCGGCAATGGCGCAGGAAACAGCGTCCCCGGTCGGCCTGTGGAAAAACATCGATGACGTGACCGGCAAGCCGAAGGCGCTGATCCGCATCAGCGAGAACAACGGCGAGATCCAGGGCAAGCTGGAAAAACTGTTCCGTCCCGAGGGCACCGAGCAAAATCCCAAGTGCAACAAGTGCGAAGGCGTCAACAAGGACCAGCCGATCCTCGGCATGACTTTCATGAGCGGCCTGAAAAAAGAAGGCGACGAATACACCGGCGGCCAGATTCTCGATCCGGACAACGGCAAGGTCTACAAGAGCAAGCTGAAAGTCGTCGAAGGCGGCAAGAAGCTCAACGTGCGCGGCTATGTCGGCATGCCGATGTTCGGCCGCTCGCAAGTTTGGGTGCGCGAAGAATAAACACGCCGTGAAATCGGTCCTCCTGCTCTCCCTGTCGGCGACCGTGCTCGCTTGCGCCGCCGCCCCTGCGGTATCGAGCGAGCCGGACATCGGCGGGACCTTCCTGCTGGCGGGCGACTACCATGAGGGAGAAGCGCCGGTCCATCCCGGCGCCGGCTGGCTGGCGCTGGCGCCCGTCGGCAAACGCTGGGAACTGCTCCCGGCCAAGGTCAGGAGCACGCGCTTCGAGGACACCATCTCCGATGAACCCGGCCAGCGCACGGGCGTGCGCATCGCATCGAGCCGGAAAAACGCGCTAGCCCTGCTGCGCCTGCCCTACCTGACCCCGGGTCCGCTCGAGGTAACAGACAACGAGACCGGAGAAAGCGGCCCGCTGATCGAGGCCGGCAGCCCGGTCGATATCAGGTTCAAGGGCCTTGATTTCCGCATCGAGACGAAGAACAAGCGGGTTTTCCTGGTCAAGGGTGCGCAGCGCACGCCACTCAAGGAACTGCGCGTGGAACCGGGCATCGAGGCCAGTGTGAGCCTGCAATGGGCCGGCGACCTCGATCGCGACGGCGAACTCGATCTGCTGATGGGCTACTCCGGGAACAACTCGTCGGGTTCTTGCTTGTTCTTGTCGGCGCAAAAGGCCAAAGGCTTCTTGCTGAAACACATTGCCTGCCACGGAGGAATTGGTTGTTGAGGCCGCGACGGCGCTTGCCCGCGCATTGCCATTCAATTATGATTGAATGATTGTAACGACATGGAGAGAGCATGATCATCGACCATCTTGGCTTTTCGGTTAGTAACTATGACGAGAGCAAAACCTTTTTCAGCAAGGCGCTCGCGCCGCTGGGCATTTCGCTGGTAATGGAATTCAAAGGCTGGGCGGGGCTCGGCAAACATGGCAAGGCCGAAATCTGGTTCGGCCAGAGCGGGCCGGCGCCGGGCCCGATGCACATCGCCTTCGCGGCCGAGAGCCGCGAGCAGGTGCGCCAGTTTTACGCCGCCGCGCTCGAAGCGGGTGCGAAGGATAACGGCGCGCCAGGCATCCGCGCCCACTACCATCCGGACTATTACGGCGCCTTCGTCATCGGACCCGATGGCCACAATATCGAAGCGGTGTGCCACACGCCTGACGCCTGACGGCCAGGCCCTCCTGTGTCACGCATGAGAAGGCGTCAGCCCGTCCCGCAGCGCGAGCGCGACATCGCTCTTTCGACCGCGTTCACTGGATCGAGGCGGCCATCCGCCGCACCCGCCGGGTGTTCCTGGCGGCGGCGCTGACCATGGCCGTTGCCGGCGCCGGCCTGGCGCTGTACGCACCCGGAGCGCATTCCGTCCGTGCGGTTTACTGCGCGCCGATCGGAATGACCTTGCGCACGCTTGTGCGCTGCGCGGTCTGCTGCGCGATGCTGGCGCGGATCGTGGCCAATTGCTCGCCGCTGCGGTACAGCAGGTTATAGCTTTCGAACGGGATCATCTTCCCGTCCGGCTGCGCAAAGTGGATGCATGATTTTTTCAGCGCGCGCACGTCGAGCGAATACGCGTCCATGAACTGCACGATCAGCACGCGGAATACATTGTCGTAACTGAGGCCGGCCGGCGCGTCGATCAGCGGCAGGCAGCACATCAACTCCGACAGGCAGTTGGCCTGCGACTCGGGCGAATGATTGGTCGCGAACAGTTTGAAGATGTGCTCCTTCATGCTCTTTTTCAGCGTCTCGTCGCGTTCGAAGACGATGGTGTTGCTGCTGCCTTCGACCAGCGTTTTCGGATCGAGGTAGCGCGTCAGCGGCACCACCTGGCCGGCCGTCTTGAGCGCGTACGCCATGGCCAGCGTATCCGGATTGCATGGCACCGGCACGATATCGGCCAGCGTGAACAGGGACGTCTGTTCGGTGATCTTGCGGCGCACTTCCGACACGGTCAGCCGGTGCATGCGTGGATCGTAGCGTTCCACCCGCCCTGCATCCTGGATCGGCTGCAAGGTCACGCCGCGCACGCAGGGCTGGGTCAGCGCGAAGTCGATGATGGCGCCGATTTCGTCGTCGTTGAGGCCCTTCTTGAGCGTGACCACCAAGGTGGTCGACAACTGCGCCGCGTTCAGGTTGGCCAGGGCTTGCGCGCGGATGCGGGTCAGGTCGGCGCCGCGCAGCGCCTTGTGCACGTCGCTGCGCAGGGAGTCGAACTGGAGGTACACCTCGATGCCGGGCGCGTAGGTGGCCAGGCGGCGCGCGAAGGCCGGGTCCTGCGCCAGCACGATGCCGTTGGTGTTGACCATCACGTGCTTGATCGGGCGCGCCTTGGCCGCGTCGAGAATGTCCCAGAAGCGCGGATGCAGGGTCGGCTCGCCGCCGGAGAGCTGCATCACGTCCGCTTCGCCCTCGTTGGCGACGACCGCATCGAGCATCTTGATGATGTCCTCGAAGGATTTGTGCAGTTCGCGGTGGGTGCCGCTTTCGGCGTAACACACGGGGCAGTTCAGGTTGCAGTTGTCGGTGATTTCGACGATCGACAAACAGGAGTGCTGCATGTGGTCGGGGCACAGGCCGCAGTCGTACGGGCAGCCGTATTGCATCGGCGTGTTGAAGGTCTGCGGCATCTCGGGATGCTTGACGAAGACTTCGCGGCACAGGCGGTAGTAATCGACATCGTCGCTCACCAGCACCCTTTCGGCGCCGTGCGCGCTGCACCATTTGTCCATGAAGACCTCGCTGCCCTTGAAGATGATCTTGGCCTCGACCGGATGCAGGCAGGTGGAACACACCGAGGTGGTGGTGTCGTAAAACAGGTAGGGTCGGATTTTCCGGCTCATGGTTCGATCGCTTTCAGTGGCGCCGGCCCGCCGAGCTGCCTGGCGAGTAAAGGGAGATAGCAAAGTAGCGCGGCCACGCACACCAGTTGCACGCCGCCCAGGCCCGCGCCGTAATCGTAGCGCAGCGGCTTGATGGCGTCGACGGCCAGGCGCCAGAGCAGGTAGCCGGACAAGAACAGCTTGAACATCAGGCCCGGCTTGTCGCGCCAGCGCGCGCGCAACGCCAGCAGCAGGCCGCCCCACGCGAGCACGAACAGGATGTCATACAACTGGGTGGGGTGGCGCGCAATGCCGTCGCCGAAATCGACGCCCCACGGCAGCGCGGTGGCCTTGCCGTAAGTGCCGTCGTTCAGGCCCGCGAGAAAACAGCCGACGCGCCCGAGCGCGATGCCGGCCATCAGCGGCAGCACGAACTGGTCGCCGGTGGAGTGGCGCTGGCCGGTTAATTTCTTGGCGATTTCCACACCCAGCAAGCCGCCGAGCAGGCCGCCGACAATCGACGTTCCGGACATCCAGACGCTGATGGTACCCGCTTGCGCGGCCCACAGGTGCGGGTACTCGATCCAGAACACCAGCTTGTTGCCGATGGCGGCGCCGAGGATGCAGCCGATGACCACAGCGTAGCCGCTGTTGCTCAGGATACCGCTGGCGCCGGCACGCGCCCGCTGGCCCCGGTACAGCTGCATGCCGACGGCAACCGCCGCCCATTCGAACAGCAGGTGTACGGCATGGGCGACGCCGGGGGATAGGGGCAGCGTCATTGCTCCGACTGCGGCGGCGCTGGCGGCGCGCCTGTCTTGCGCAAGCGGCGGTAGATACCCCAGCCGAGCATGGCGGAAAGGGTCACGCCGATGAGCCCGAAGACGAGCAATTCGTTCGGCGCTGCCGCAGGTCCCGAGTGTGCGGCAAGAAACAGCCCGAACACGCCACACGCGCCGATGCCGACCATGGCGATCAAGGCAATCAACAAGCCGACGGCGCGTAGAAAGGACACAGCTGCCTCACGAGAAAATGTGCGTTCACGATGGGGACCTCGGAAAACCTACTGCGCAGCGCTACGGTTTTTCGAGGTCCCCGATGGTAGCGAAGGCCGGCTCACTTAGCGGGTGCGCCGAACGCTCTATACAGCTTTCTACCAAGAAACCAGGCAAGCGTGGCGCAGATCGCCAGCCCAGCCAGGCCCATGAAAAAAGTCTCATCGAACATGTTTGCCGCATCGGTGTATGGCCGGAAACCGATCATCACGCCGAGCACCCCGCACAAGCCGAAGCCGACCATGGCGAGCACGGCGACCAAGATGCCAACAATACGTAAGACCTTCATGGTGACCTTTGCAGAAGTCGTCGTTGTTCGTTGAAACGTGCCGTGATTGTACGCCGGTTCAGGGGCGTTTGACGTGGCGCGCCAGGTGGCGGTCGAGCTGGTTGGCGAAGTTCTGGCGGTCGGCCTGGCCGAAGGGCGCCGGGCCGCCGGTGTCCACGCCGCTGCCGCGCAATTCATCCATGAACTTGCGCATGGTGAGCATCTGGGCGATGTTGTCGTTGGTATAGAACTCGCCGCGCGGGTTGAGCGCAAAGCCGCCCTTGAGCAGCACGTCGGCGGCCAAGGGAATGTCGCCCGTCACCACCAGGTCGCCTGGATGAAGCAGGCGCACGATTTCGGCATCGGCAACGTCGGCCCCGGACGGCACCTGCACCGCGCGCACGAAGCGCGACGGCGGCACCCGCATGAGCTGGTTGGCGACCAGGGTCACGTTCAGTTGCAGGCGCTCGGCCACGCGGTACAGGATGTCTTTGATCACGACCGGACAGGCATCGGCATCGACCCAGATTTGCATCATCTTCAGTTCTTTCTTGACGGGTTGGCAGCGGGTCCGCGCAGTATAGCGCCTCGCCTTGGCGCGCCGCCTTGGCGCGCCGCCTTGGCGCACCCCGTTGGCACCGCATTGAAACATGTGTTATGTTTCGACAAGTTTAATAAAAATCATGCAATTTTTCCTTTGAACCATGCCGGACACGAGTCCGTCGCATCATGCGGAGTCCGGATGTTACTTCTACAGGCGCTCGCCTTCCTGGCGGGCCTGGCGGCCCTGTTCGCCACTTCGCTGACCTTGCTGCCGCCGGCGCAACTGCATCCGTTTGCGGGCGGCGCGACCTTGCTGGTCATGGGCGCCGGCATTCTCGCCTTTGCTTGCGGATACTTTTTCTTCGCCGTGGTCGGTTATCGGACCCTGCGTTCGGCCTGGCGGCGCACACTGGCGGTGCTGATCGTCCTGTTTCAATTGATCGCGGGCGGCGCCATGATCTACCGTTATCCCGAGCCTGCCGTGCTGGGGGTAATGCTGCCGCTGCTGTGCGTGTCGATCTTCCTGTTCACGTCCTTCGTGTGGCCGGCCAAACGCGACCCGGGCTATCGTCCACGACGCTGGCGCGAGCGGGCCGACCAGATGCTGCCACCCAAGTAAGCGCGCTTGATACGCGCGCGCTTGCAGGTCATACTCGACGATCTGCGACAATAACGGGCTTGCCTTTCATGAAAAATCCTCTTCTCACCGCTGTGGTGTGCTTCCTCCTGGCCAGCGCGCTGTTTTTTGCGCTGTCGTCGAAGGAATATGCGGCGGGGTTTGCGCTGGCGGGGATGTTTTTCGCGCTCACGGCGGGGAAAAAATTCCTGATGCGAAACCGGAAAAATCCGCCATCATCCGATGCGCCCGACTGATCAATCAGTGAGATCACCACGTCCAAACAATGGCGTGCCAATATTCTGCCGGCGTCGCGTCGTCAATCACATGTCAGACCTGGCACCGTTACCGTTCGCGGTGCTTTGCCAAGTGGCTCAAATCGACGTGAGAGCGCGATCGAGGAGATCGGTTAGAGATTGAAGCCGGCAGTTGTAGGCGGCGATGTTGGCTTCCCCCCATTCCGTGCGGCCAATAGGTTCCCAGCGCAGCGCATAGCCGGCATTGATGCTGATCACTTCAAACAGCAAGCGCTGCGCACGTCCATTGCCATCTCGAAATGGATGGATGACGTTGAGTTCACAGTAATAGTGTGCCAATCGGCCTGCGAACTGCGCACGTGGCAGTCCGGCGAGATAGCCTTCTTGCTCAAGCTGCCGGAACAGCTTTTCCGCTTCAGGCTCGACGCGGGATACGTTCGCGAACCGGGTGTTGCCCTTGCTGATATCGACCGTCCGCAGGTGCCCAGCCCAGCCATAGATATCTTGAAACAGATGAAAGTGAATGTGCCGCAGCGCTGCCAGAGAAATATCATCGAAGTTGGGTTCGTACTGCTCAATGCGCGCCTGCGTCAACTCAATTTCAGCCTGCTCCAAGCCCGGCCCATCGGTGATACCCAGCTTATTAATCAGCACATCAGCGTTCGGATAGCAGTATTGCGTATCCGTACCCGTACCGTACTTATCTGACATGCTTTTTCTTGGGTGTGGCTTCGGCGGATGCCTCTGCAGGCTTGCTGACGCCTATGGAACGTTGAGCCAGTCCTTCGAGGCGAAGGCTGGCCCGATAGTTTTCAGATCGCAATTTCAGAAATACCTGGCGTTTCATTTCATTAGTCAACATTCCCACACTCCCTCGCGTTCATGCGCCGCCCTGCGGATATTGTACCTGATGGCCTGCGCCGTCTGGCCGCTGCTGGTCCCGCCGCACTGAGTACCTGTGGAGACTTGTTGGACCATGTACCCATTCGGCTGGCCCGTCTTCAAAGCCGGCAGGGTGTGCGTACACCACGCATCAACAATAAGCGCGCAGCGCCCGGCTCCCTTACTGCGACGGCTGCAAAGCAATCATCATCGCCATGCCCGCCAGCGCCGTCATAAAAAATAGTACAGCTAACTTCAAGATGTCCAAGCAATTTTCCTTCCCTGTTTGCGCCAGCCCGGCGCAGGGCCCCCACCCGGCCTATCGATACACCCGCTCCACCGGCAGCCTGGCGCGCGCCTCATCCAGCCGCCCCGCCTGCACCAGCGCATGGATCTCGTGCGCCAGCGGTGTCACGTCGGTGATGGCGCGGATCCACTGCGTGACGTACAAGCTCACCGCCTCCTTGCCCAGCCCGATCTGGATCGAGCGGTACCCCAGCCTGTGCAGGTGCAGGTCGCGCTCCGGGTCCCACTGAATGCGCACCGGATACCGATCCTTGTTGACCCCGGCATCCCCTTCCGCATGGCTCAGGCAACCGTGCTCCAGCGCCCATGCGAACCCGTCCCGGCTGATATCGATCGCCAGGATGCGCCGCTGCCCGTCATCCTTGAAACCCCAACCGGCGCGATACATCATCCACAAAAACGACGGCTTGATCCAGGTCATGCGCTCCATCTTGAATGGCGGCGAAACGAAGGTTCCCCTGGCCAGCGCGGCCTCGGCAACCTCGTCCGAATAGGCCTGGTAGACGCGGATGGTGGCGTCGTCATACACGGCGCGGATCTGGCGCTGGGGCACCTCCGGCGTCTCCTCAATGGCTGCTTGCATGCGATGACTCTCCTGTTTTACGGTAGATAAACATCGTAAATACCTGCTTGTTCTGGAAGAGTCGGAAGGACATACTCCCAAAAAACATTGTTTCCTGAAATCAAAACAGGCGCCGCGTCCAGCGTTGGCGACATGCCCACCATGATGAAAACACTCGCACTCTCGGCGATCGGTTTCTACCAGCGCCATCTGTCACCCTACAAGGGTTTTTGCTGCGCCTACTGCGCCTACACGCGCAACGCCAGTTGCTCGGCCTTCGGCGCGCGCGCCATCCGCCGCTATGGCGTGTGGGATGGCATGGCGGTGCTGCGTGGACGGCTGCGCAAATGCGGCCTTGCCTACCGCCGCTATCGCCCGCCTCCAGCGCCGCCAATGCGCCCGCTGCTGGTGCGGCCAGGCCAGGCCGGCGATTGCGTGCCTTGCGACTGCTCGGTCGACCTGCCCTCCCCCGGCGACGCCTGCAACGCCTGCGACACGGTATCCGATTGCGTCGACGCCAAAGACTGCTGGGACTGGTGGAAGGATCGCCGCAAACAGCGGGAGGAAGAAGAACTGATCTACATTCCACCCCAGTCCGACCGGCGCGGCCGGCGCGACCGGCGCTGATTTACGGCGCCAGGTTGTCCCACAAGTCGCCCGTCGGGCTGGTGCGCGGGGCGGCCAGGCCGAAGTGCTGGTAGGCCAGCGGCGTGGCGATGCGTCCGCGCGGGGTGCGCTGCAAATAGCCCTGCTGGATCAGGTACGGTTCCAGCACGTCTTCGATGGTATCGCTCTCCTCGCCGATGGCCGCCGCCAGGTTGCCGATGCCGACCGGCCCGCCGCCGAACTTGAACAGCACCGCTTCGAGCAGTTTGCGGTCCATCACGTCAAAACCGACCGAATCGACATCGAGCATGACCAGCGCGGCGTCGGCCATCGGCTTGGTGATTTCGCCGGTGCCCTTGACTTCGGCGTAATCGCGCACCCGCCGCAGCAGGCGGTTGGCGATACGCGGCGTGCCGCGCGCGCGCAAGGCGATTTCGCGCGCGCCTTCTTCGACGATCGGCGCGTTGAGCAAGGACGCGCTGCGCGTGACGATGCGGGTCAGTTCCGCCGTGTTATAGAATTCGAGCCGCGCCACGATGCCGAAGCGGTCGCGCAGGGGATTGGTCAGCATGCCGGCGCGCGTGGTCGCGCCCACCAGCGTAAACGGCTGCAAGTCAAGCTTGACCGAGCGCGCCGCCGGCCCTTCGCCGATCATGATGTCGATCTGGTAGTCTTCCAGCGCCGGATACAAAATCTCTTCGACCACCGGCGAGAGGCGGTGAATCTCGTCGATGAACAGCACGTCGTTCGCTTCGAGATTGGTCAGGATCGCGGCCAGGTCGCCCGGGCGCTCGAGCACCGGGCCGGAGGTCTGGCGCAGGTTCACGCCCATCTCGCGCGCGATGATGTGCGCCAGGGTGGTCTTGCCCAGCCCAGGTGGCCCGAACAGCAAGGTGTGATCGAGCGCTTCGCGCCGCTTGCGCGCCGCCGAAATGAAAATCTCGAGCTGGCCGCGGATTTTCTCCTGGCCGACGTATTCGTCGAGCTGCTTGGGCCGCAGCGCGCGTTCGATCGCCTCTTCATTGGGCGACGCCGGCGTGGGCGCGATGATGCGCTGCTCGCTGAAGTCGTCGGTCTGGATACTCATGAATGCACCTTCGGGTAAATGTGATTGCAGCTAAAGCTCAGCCTGTTGAATGGCGTCGAACTACCTTCCGTCATTCCCGCGAAGGCGGAAATCCAAGGCACCGTCGCTCAGCAAAGATGCCTTGGATTCCCGCCTTCGCGGGAATGACGAGGCTGAATTTCGGGGCAAATATGGCTTAACTTAACAGCATTAACCTTTGGACAGCGCCTTAAGCGCGAACTTGATGCCGTCCGAGACGGTGCTGCCGGCCGGCATATTGCGCAGCGCGGCAGTGGCTTCCTTGTCAGAATACCCCAAGGCCAGCAGCGCATTCAAAATGTCAGATTTCGCATCGTGCTGCACCACGCCGCCGACCGAGCCGAGATCGGCGCCGAGCTTGCCCTTCAGTTCCAGCAGCAAACGTTCCGCCGTCTTCTTGCCGATGCCGGGCACCTTCACCAGGCGCCCCGCTTCCTGCAAGGTTACGGCCTGCGCCAGGTCGTTCACCGTCATGCCCGACAGGATCGACAGCGCCGTGCGCGCACCCACGCCGGTGATCTTGATCAACTGGCGGAACACGGCGCGCTCGGCCGCATTGCCGAAGCCAAACAGCAAATGCGCATCTTCGCGGATCGCCTGGTGCGTAAACAGGGTCACTTGCGCGCCGAGGGCGGGCAAGTCGTAGTAGGTACTCATCGGGACATCGACTTCATAGCCGACGCCGTTGCAATCGATCAGCAACTGCGGCGGATTTTTTTCGAGCAAAACTCCGGAAATACGTCCGATCATGGGAACACCTTCAAGCGAGGTTAAACGAGACGGCCGCGCTTCATGCGCAGGCCGGAAAGCGAAGGCGCCAGCGCGCCGATCAGCGCCAGCGCATCGATACTGTTGGCATGGCAGATGGCCACCCCGAGCGCGTCGGCGGCGTCGCTGCCGGGCAGGCCGGGCAGCACCAGCAGGCGCGCCACCATTTGCTGCACCTGCTCCTTGGCCGCCTTGCCGTGCCCGGTGACCGCTTGCTTGACCTGCAGCGCGGTGTACTCGGCCACCGACAGGTCGGCGCCAACCAGCGCCGTAATGGCGGCGCCGCGCGCTTGCCCGAGCAGCAAGGTCGATTGGGGATTGACGTTGACGAAGACTTTTTCCACCGCCGCGCAGTGCGGCTGGTAGGTGCGCACGAGCTCGGCGATCCCGTTCAGGATCACCTTGAGGCGGCCGGGAAGCTCGCCTTCCGATACCGTCTTGATGGTGCCGGAGGCGATGTAGCGCAGCTTGTTGCCCTGCTTTTCGATAAGCCCGAAGCCTGTGGTGCGCAAGCCCGGGTCAATGCCAAGAATAATCATGGACGAATGGTATACCGCCGGAGAAACTTCGGTATACCAAACTTGCGCACCGCGTCGATATTAATGACGGAAATGGCGCGCGCCGGTGTACAGCATCACCACGCCGCGCTCGTCGGCGGCGTCGATCACTTCCTGGTCGCGCATCGAGCCGCCCGGATGGATCACGCAGGTCGCACCGGCGTCCACCACCACATCGAGGCCGTCGCGGAACGGGAAGAAGGCATCCGACGCCACCGCCGAACCGGCCAGGGTCAGGCCGGCGTTCTGGGCCTTGATCGAGGCGATGCGGGCCGAGTCGATGCGGCTCATCTGGCCGGCGCCCACGCCCAGGGTCATGCCCTTGGCGCAGAACACGATGGCGTTCGATTTGACGAACTTGGCTACGCGCCAGGCGAACATCATGTCCTGCAATTGCTGCTGGGTCGGCTGCTTCTTGGTGACCACGCGCAGTTCTTCCAGGCCGACATTTTTCGCGTCCGGCGACTGCACCAGCAGGCCGCCGCCGACGCGCTTGACGTCGAACGGGCTATTGGACGAACCGAGCGCAATTTCCAGCAAGCGCACGTTCTGCTTGGCCGCCATGATGGCGCGCGCTTCGGCGCTGAACGATGGCGCGATCAGCACTTCGACGAACAGCTTGGCGATCGCTTCGGCAGTCTTGCCGTCGAGTTCAACGTTCAGGGCGATGATGCCCCCAAAAGCGGAGGTCGGGTCGGTCTGCAAGGCGCGGCTGTAAGCGTCCAGCGCATCGGTGCCGATTGCCACGCCGCACGGATTGGCGTGCTTGACGATCACGCAGCCGGCCGGCTGGCCCAGGCCACCAAGCGACTTGACGCATTCCCACGCCGCATCGGCGTCGGCAATATTGTTGTACGACAGTTCCTTGCCCTGCAATTGCTTGTAGGCGGACAAGGAACCGGCGGCCGGCGCCAGGTCGCGGTAGAACGCGGCCGACTGGTGCGGGTTTTCGCCGTAGCGCATGTCCTGCACTTTTTCAAACGTCATGTTCAGGGTTTGCGGGTAAGCCGCGCGGGTGGCGTGTACCTTGTCTTCGCCCAGGCTGGTCAGGTAGTTCGTGATCGCGCCGTCGTATTGCGCGGTGTGAGCGAACACTTTTTTGGCCAGGCGGAACTTGGTGTCGTAAGGCACTTCGCCGGCCGTCACTTCCGCCAGCACCTGGGCGTAGTCGGCCGGATCGCAGATGACGATCACATCCTTGTGGTTCTTGGCGGCCGAGCGCAGCATGGTCGGGCCGCCGATATCGATGTTTTCGATCGCGTCTTCCAGCGAGCAATCATCCTTGGCCACGGTGGCCTGGAACGGATACAGGTTGACCACCACCATGTCGATGGTCGGAATGTCGTGCTCGCTCAGCTTGGCGACGTGCTCGGGAAAATCACGGCGCGCCAGGATGCCGCCGTGAACTTTCGGGTGCAGGGTCTTGACCCGGCCATCGAGCATTTCGGGAAAGCCCGTGTAGTCGGCCACTTCCGTGACAGGCACGCCTTTATCGGCCAGCAACTTGGCGGTGCCGCCGGTGGACAGGATGCCGACGCCGAGCGCGGACAACGCGCGTGCAAAGTCGAGCACGCCGGTCTTGTCGGAAACGGAAATGAGGGCTTGTTTGATCATGGTGAGTGGCCTGGTTGTGGAGTATTCGGTGTTTGCACTGGCGCACCCCTCGGGCGCGATGGGCTCGCGCTCGATAGCACGGCCACTCAGTGTGTGCTAATGACTCATTACAGCAATCCGTGTTCCTGCAATTTCTTCCGCAAGGTATTGCGGTTGATGCCCAGCATCTGGGCCGCGTGCGACTGGTTGCCTTCCGCCCGCGTCATGACGACTTCGAGGATCGGCTTTTCGACGGTGAGGACCACCATGTCGTAAATGTTCGATGCCTGCTGCTCGCCCAGGTCGTTGAAATACTCTTCAAGACTTTTCTGGACAACTTCCTGGATACTTTCTTTGCTCATATGATGTTGGTGCTTTTCTGCGGATTAAATGTTTCGCCGCGGCTCTGCAGGCAGCGGTCGTTCCGGTATGTCGTCTTGCTGGCTGTGTGCCGGGTCAGGCTGCCAATGCTACTTGAGCAAGGCCCGCGGGCCGGTATTGTAACCGTTCGCCATGAATGTGTTGGGTTTCAAAAAACGCATCGACGGCGCGCAGCTGCGCTTCGGTCGATTCGAGCAGGTTCATTTGCTGGCGGAATTCTTCCCCGCCGATCAGGTCGCGTACATACCAGCCGATATGCTTGCGCGCCGTGCGCACGCCCAAAAACTCGCCGTAGAACGCGTAATGCGCCTGCAAATGTTCGTGCATCAGCGCGCGCACTTCTTCCACGGCCGGCGCCGGCAGGTGCAGGCCGGTGCGCAGGTAATGATCGATTTCGCGGCAGATCCACGGCCGGCCCTGGGCCGCGCGCCCGATCATCACCGCGTCCGCCCCGGTCACCGCAAGTACATATTTGGCTTTTTCGGGGGTGGTGATGTCGCCGTTGGCCACCACCGGAATGGATACCTGCGCCTTGACGGCGGCGATGGTCTCGTATTCGGCGTCGCCGCTGTAGCCGTCGGCGCGGGTACGGCCGTGCAGGGTCAGCATGCGAATGCCGGCCTGTTCGGCGATGCGGGCGATGCGCAGGGCGTTCTTGTTCTCGCGGTTCCAGCCGGTGCGAAATTTCAGGGTGACCGGCACGTCGACCGCGCGCACCACGGCATGCAGAATCTGTTCGACCAGGTCTTCGTGCTGCAGCAAGGCCGAACCGCACCAGCTGTTGCACACTTTCTTGACCGGGCAACCCATGTTGATGTCGATGATCTGGGCGCCGCGGTCGACATTGAATTTGGCGCAGTCGGCCAGGTCTTGCGGGTCGGCGCCGGCGATCTGGACCGCTTTCGGCGCCATTTCGCCTTCATGGTCGGTGCGGCGCGAACTTTTTTCGGTGGCCCACAGGCGCGGATTCGAGGCAGCCATTTCGGACACCGCATAGCCAGCGCCCAACTGCTTGCACAGTTGTCGGAAAGGACGATCCGTCACGCCCGCCATGGGAGCAACGAAAACATTATTGCGCAGCAAGTAAGGACCAATTTGCACGGGCGGGACGCTCTGAGTTTGCGGGAACCCTCTATTTTACCCGAAGTGCTGCTCAATTAATAAGCACTATTTTTCATTTGACAGCACTGCACGGCCACAAAAACCGGATCGGAAAGGCTTGACACGGCTAAGAGCCTATGTCGGTAGGCCGGGGGAAGCAGGGGGCGATGCATGGCAGGGGCGGGCAAGGCGCGAGGAGGCCGCATGGCTAGCCATGCAACGACGAACAACGCAGCCCCCGTCTGCCAGGCGCGCCAACTGCGACTCCGGCCTACCGAGATAGGCTCTTAATTAAGCTCGTCGAGCACCTTCGGCTGCAAGTGTCCGACCTCGCCCCAGCTGACGAGGCTCAACTTGCCGTCACGTACCCGGAAGCGGTTGATGCTGGCGTTAAGAACCGGAAAGTCGCGTGGCGTTTCCAGCGACAGGCCCAGCGCAGCGCGGTAGGCGCATTCGAGCACGCCGCCGTGGGCCACCAGGGCCAGGGTCTGGCCGGGGTGGGCGTCGCCCCACTGGATGACGGCGGTCACGGCGCGCTGGTAAAACTGGCGGAACGTTTCGGCCACGCGCGCGCCGGACGGCATCGGCGCATCGATCTCGCGCGCCTGCCAGGCGGCGAACTCGACCGGAAAGCGCTGTTCGATCTCGGCGTACAGCAAGCCTTCGAAGCCGCCGAAGCAGCGTTCGCGCAGCTGTGGATCACGCCGGACTGTTGCGTGAACCAGCGGCATGGCGCGCGTGCGGGCCACGGCGTCGGCGGTCAGGGCGGCGCGCTGCAGGTCGCTTGAGACGACCAGGTCGATCCGCTCGCTTGCCAGGGCCTCGGCCGTGGCGGCGGCCTGGCGCAGGCCCTCGTCGTTGAGGGCGATGTCGATATGGCCCTGGAGGCGGCGTTCGGCGTTCCAGGCGGTTTCGCCGTGGCGGATGAGAATGATAGTGGTCGGGGACATGGGTAAGCCGGACACGCCGTGCCCGGACTGGAAAAGTTGCGTTCTTTAAGGGACCAGGGTGGCCGCGAGTTCGGGGTTGAGCGAATACACGCCGACCATCTGCGCCTCGTCGAGGATATGCCCGCGAATGGCCAGGCGCGCCTCGGGGCCGGTAAAGCGCCCTTCGAGCGCCAGGCGCGGAATATCGAGCGCGTAAATGCAGAACAGATAGGTATGCACGCGCATATCGTTCCATGGCGGACAAGGTCCATCGTAACCGTAAAACTCGCCCGCCATGCCCGGATCGCCCACAAACCACGTGGTGTAATCGTTTACCGCCTGGCGCAACTGATGCTCGGTGCCGTTTTTGATGGTAAACGGCAGCAGCGGCCCCGGTTTTCCGTGCGGCGTGACCCCTTCCGAGAACTTGCCTTCGGCAACTGAGCGCATGGCGACGGGAATATCGACCAGGGTCCAGTGATAGAAATCGGCGCGCGGCAACTCTTCCGCCACCACCACGCCGTCTTGATTGACATTGTCGCCGACCGTGGGCGCGTCGATATCGTAGCAAAACAGGATCAGCGACTGGGTGCCGGTGGGCACGTCGTCCCAGGCCAGGTGCGGGTTGCGGTTGACGGACAAGCGGGTGTGCGCGTCCGGGTCGATCGTGGCAAAGGCGCACGCTGCTGGAATCAGGCCGCCATCGGTAAAGGAATCACTCCAGAGTCTCATCGCAACCTCCTGCACTGATGATATTGACCACAAACGGCCCGCTTGGTTTCATTTTGGGTGTACTTGCAGCCAGAAAGTGACCGGTCCATCATTCGTCAGCGACACTTTCATGTCGGCCCCGAACTGGCCGGTTTCGACCACAGGGTGGCGGGCGCGGGCCTGGCGCACCACATGCTCGAACAGGCGCAAGCCATCCTGCGGGCTGGCGGCCGGGGTGAAGGACGGCCGCGTGCCCGACTTGGTGTCGGCCGCCAGGGTGAACTGGGGGACGATCAACAGGCCACCGTTGATGTCGGTCACGCTGCGGTTCATCTTGCCGGCCTCGTCGCCGAACACGCGATAGCCCAGCAATTTGCTCAGCAGGGCGTCGGCTTCCTTCTCGCTGTCGCCCTTTTCGGCGCACAGCAAGACGAGCAAGCCAGCCTCGATGGCGCCGATGGTGGCGCCGTCGACCACCACCTTGGCGTGGCTGACCCGTTGCAGCAGCGCGATCATGCGGTGAAGGTCACGCGCAGGAACTTGCGGCGGCCAACCTGCAGCACGAAACTGCCGGCTTCGATTTTCAAGGCCTTGTCGCTGACGACGGCGCTGTCGATGCGCACCCCGCCCTGCTCGACCATGCGCATGGCCTCGGAGGTCGACGCGCACAGCCCGGTTTTCTTGAGCAGGTGGGCAATCCCCATTGGCGCGCCATCGACCGTCATTTCAGGCGCATCGTCGGGAATCCCGCCAGCCGAACGGTTGACGAAGTCCGCCAGCGCATCCTCGGCCGCCTGTGCCGAATGGAAACGCGTCACGATTTCTTGCCCCAGAGCCACTTTAGCATCGCGCGGATTGCGCCCGCCGTCGATTTCCGCCTTGAGGGCGGCGATATCGGCGATCGAACGGAACGACAACAACTCGAAGTAACGCCACATCATCACGTCCGAAATGCTCATCAGCTTGGCGAACATGGTATTGGCCGGCTCGGTAATGCCGATATAGTTGTTCTTCGACTTGGACATCTTGTCGACGCCATCGAGTCCTTCAAGCAGCGGCATGGTCAGGATGCACTGCTGTTCCTGGCCGTAATCCTTCTGCAGCTCGCGGCCGACCAGCAAGTTGAATTTCTGGTCGGTGCCGCCGAGCTCCAGATCGGCCTTCAAGGCGACCGAATCGTAACCCTGCATCAAAGGATAAAGGAACTCATGGATCGATATTGGTGTCCCACTCTTGAAGCGTTTGGTGAAGTCGTCGCGCTCCATCATGCGGGCAACGGTGTAACGCGAGGACAACTGGATCATGCCGCGCGCGCCGAGCGGGTCGCACCACTCGGAGTTATAGCGAATTTCCGTGCGCGACGGATCGAGCACCAGCGAGGCCTGCTTGAAGTAGGTCATCGCGTTTTCTTCGATCTGTTCTTTTGTCAGCGGCGGGCGCGTGACGTTGCGGCCCGACGGATCGCCGATCATCGAGGTGAAGTCGCCGATCAAGAAGATGACCTGGTGGCCGAGGTCTTGCAACTGGCGCATCTTGTTCAGGACCACGGTGTGGCCCAGGTGGAGGTCGGGCGCGGTCGGGTCGAGGCCGAGCTTGATGCGCAGCGGCGTGCCGGTTTTCTCGGAACGGGCCAGCTTTTGCGCGAACTCGCTCTCGATCAGCAGCTCGTCGACGCCGCGCTTGGTGATGGCCAGCGCTTCCAGCACGGTGTCCGTCAGCGGCAGTACAGGTGACCCTTGCGCAGGGGCGGCAGGCTTGGAGGTGGCAGGTGTTGTCATAGGTGCTTTGTAATAAATCTGTAGCAAAGTGTCGAAATTGTTGGGAAGATTCAAAAGTTTGATATACTGCTCGATCCGATTAATCTTGCCCAATGAAAACTAAACAAAACAATAACAAGAAATAGTTCAGTGCTCAACGCGAATGTTCAAGCGGCAAATTTTAACTGATTGCATGAACCCTACAAACAAATTCACAGGCAAACGCTTGACCGGCCTGCTAGGAACAACGCGAAAGTCGCGCATCATTGGCGCTGGCGCAGTCTTTCTTGCAGTGTGCGCATTTGGTGCCGCGGGCGTAGCGCCCCTGGCCCCTGATGCGTCCGACCTGCCGGTCAAATCGATCGCAGAAAATCTGGAACTGCCGAACCTGGCCGACCAGATCGCTGCGCTGCAGAAGGACGACCAGCAATTCATCCACGAAGAGAAGGTGCGTCCGGGCGATACGCTCGCCGCCCTGCTCACCCGCCTCGGCGTGGACGATGCCGCCGCCGTCAACTTCATCAAGTCCGATAAAGTCGCCAAAGCCGTGATGCAACTCAAGACCGGCAAGCGGGTCCAGGCGCAAACGGATGAAAACGGCGAACTGCAATGGCTGCGCGCCAGCGTCGTCGACGGCCGCGACAACCCGGTCAAACAGATTTCGATCACCCGCACCGGCGACAAGTTCAGCGCCGAGGAAGCCCCGGCCAAGCTCGAACGCCGGGTTGAAATGCGCGCCCGCGAAATCAACAACTCGCTCTACTCGGCGACCGACGCCACCACCGACGGCGGCAAACTGCCCGACGTGATCGTCGCCCAGATCATCGAAATGTTCTCCACCAGTATCGACTTCCGTTCCGACCTGAAACGCGGCGACCGCTTTAACGTGGTCTACGAAACCTTCTGGCAAGACGGCGAAATGGTGCGCGCCGGCCGCATCCTGGCGGGCGAATTCGTCAACCGCGGCGTGACTTACCAGTCCGTCTGGTACGAAGACCCGATCAGCAAGCAGGGCGGCTACTACACCTTCGACGGCAAAGCCCTCAAAAAAGCCTTCCTCAAGTCCCCACTCGAATTTTCCCGTATTTCCTCCGGTTTTTCGATGCGCACGCATCCGATTTCCGGCGCCTGGAAAGCCCACAAGGGCGTCGATTTCGCGGCTGCCAACGGCACCCCGATCCGCGCGTCCGGCGACGGCGTGATCGACTTCGCCGGCGTGCAGGGCGGCTACGGCAACCTGGTCAGCATCAAGCACTGGGCCAACTACACCACCGCCTACGCCCACATGAGCCGGTTCGCACCAGGCCTGCGCAAGGGTAGCAAGGTCAGCCAGGGTGATGTGATCGGTTATGTCGGCTCGACCGGCTGGTCGACCGGCGCCCACCTGCACTACGAATTCCGCGTCAACAACGAAGCCGTCGATCCGATGTCGATCAAGGTCCTGGCGCAAGCGCCAATGACGCCGGCCGAACGCGCACGCTTCCAGATCGCTGCGGGCGACATGTCGCACCGCTTCGCCCTGCTGCGTCCGACGACCGCGTCGAACATGGCGCGCTGAAGCGTTAGCACGTACCATACGAGGGCAGGCGCCGGATCATCGGCTCCTGCCCTTTTTTTCGCCTGCGTTTTTTGGATTGGAACACACATGAGCACAGATGCGGCCCTGCATTCGACCCTCTACATCGGCATGATGTCCGGCACCAGCATGGATGGCGTCGATGGCGTGCTGGTCGATTTTGGCGGCGGCGCCATGCGCACCCTGGAAGCGGCCTTCGTGCCATTTCCAGACGCCCTGCGCGCCGACCTGATGGCCCTGCAAAGCAGCGGCGACAATGAAATCGCGCGCGAAGCGCTGGCCGCCGCCCACCTGGCCGGCTGCTACGCCGAATGCGTGGCGGCCCTGTTACCAAGCGCCCCCGGCCCGGTGCGGGCGCTGGCCGCGCACGGGCAAACGGTGCGCCACCGTCCCGAGCTCGGCTACACGCGCCAGATCAACCACCCCGCCCTCTTGGCCGAACTGACCGGGATCGACGTCATCGCCGACTTCCGCACGCGCGACGTGGCCGCTGGTGGCCAAGGCGCGCCGCTGGTGCCGGCCTTTCACCAGGCCTGCTTCGGCCAGGCCGGCCAGACGCGCGTGGTGGTCAATATCGGCGGCATCGCCAATATCAGCGTGCTGCATGCCGACGGCACGGTCAGCGGCTTCGATACCGGTCCCGGCAATGTGTTGATGGATCACTGGATCGGCCTGCAGCAGGGCAAGGCCTACGACGCCGACGGCGCCTGGGCGGCCAGCGGGCAAGTCGATCCGACCTTGCTCGGCATCTTGCTCGACGAACCGTACTTCCGCCTGGCGGCCCCGAAAAGCACCGGGCGCGACCTGTTCCACGCCGACTGGCTGGCGCGCGGCCTGGCGCAGGCGCCGTCGATGCCGCTTGAAGACGTGCAGGCGACCCTGACGGCGCTGACGGCGACCACGATCGCGCGCGCCATCCACCAGCAGGCCAGCGAGGTCGAGGCGGTGTATGTGTGCGGCGGGGGGGCGTACAACGGCGCGCTGCTGCGCGAACTGGCGCGAGCGCTGGGCGGCAAGACCAAAGTGGAAACAAGCGACGCCCTGGGCGTGGCCCCGAATCACGTCGAAGCGCTGGCGTTCGCGTGGCTGGGCTACCGTTTCACAAGGCGCGAAACGGGTAATCTGCCCCAGGTGACGGGAGCGAAGGGACCCAGGATCCTGGGCGCCCTGTATCCTGCGTAAGCCGGCAGGCGGCCGTGACGGCTGCCTGCGCTGACGCGCTTTACCCGGCGTTTATACCGAGAACGACGAACCGCAACCGCAGGTCGAGGTGGCGGTAGGATTCTTGATGACGAACTGGGCGCCTTCGAGGTCATCCTTGTAGTCGATTTCGGCGCCGACCAGGTACTGGTAGCTCATCGAATCGATCAGCAGTTGCACGCCGTTCTTGACCATGGTGGTGTCATCTTCGTTGACGATTTCGTCGAAGGTGAAGCCGTACTGGAAACCCGAGCAGCCGCCGCCCTGTACGAAGACGCGCAATTTGAGGTCGGGATTGCCCTCTTCCTCGATCAGCTGTGCAACCTTTTGCGCGGCGCTATCGGTAAACACGATCGGGGCCGGCATCACTTCTGGCATTTCAGCAACTGCATTCATTTGGAACTCCTACGGGGGAACGGATATGAGTCATTATAGACTGTTGGGACAAGTCACGCTCATCGACCACTGCCGGCGACCGTGAAATGCAACACCCCGGCGCGGGCCGGGGCGGTGCTGCCAGTGTACCTACAATGCGGCCATTCGGCCCGATGTCAAGCTGCAGCCTTGCGCCGGGCGCGACGGCGTGCGCAAACCCCGAGCAAACCGAGGCCGGCCAGCATCATGGCGTAGGTTTCCGGCTCCGGCACCGGACTGAGCACCACCGTGCCGCACACGCCGAGCTTGCACGCATCGGCCAGGATCAGGCCCTTGTCGTTGATGCTGTAGGTGGCCTTGATGATCCAGTTGGCGCTCGGATCGACGGCTGTGTCGAGCTGCAGCAACTGGCCGTTCTGATAAATGAAGCCGCGGGTCTGGCCGTTGGCGTCGGCGCCGTAGCCGACGATCTGGCCCAGCTCATTGATATCGACCGCGTTCGAACTGCCTTGCGCGCCCCAGCCCAGGTCGGTCATCGCGCCATTCGCATACACAAAGGCCGATTTCACGTAGCCGTATTCGTCACGTGCGGACTGGCCGATGACCAGGCCGGCATCATTGATATCGTTGGCCAGGCTGCTGCTGCCGCCGAACGTGCCCAGGTCGCTCATACGGCCGTTCTGATAAATGAAGGCGCGACTGTCGTGGCCGGCGTTTTGAGCGGTGCCCACGATGGTGCCGCCGTTATTGATGGCGGCGGCGCTGCTTTCGGTGCCGCCCAGGGTGCCCAGGTCGCGCATCTTGCCGTTGGCATAAATAAATGCGTGGCTCGCGAAGCGGGGATAGCCCGGCTCGCCGCCGGGAATGCGGATATTCGTGCGCGATTCGCCCACGACCGTGCCGGCGTCGTTGACGCCGTTGGCGAAGGTCGTCAGGCTGGTGTAATCGCTGCCGAGCGCGCCGAGCCGGGTGCTCGTGCCGTTGAAGGTCAGATAGCCATCGGCGTTCGGGTAATCGCGTGCCGTGGTCCAGTATTCATAGCTGGCGATATGGCCGGCCTTGCTGATGGCCAGCACGGCGCCGCTGGGCGCCGGACTATCGCTCACATGCATCACGTTGACCTTGCCATTCGAATACGACGCCGAAAAGCCCATGGACTCCCCGTACAGGGCGCCGCCATTGTCGATCAGGCGCCAGCGATCCCAGTTACCGGTGTTGAGCATGGTGACGGAATAGGAAGGGGAAGCGGCGAACACGGGGGCGGCAAATATGCCGAGCACGAGGGCGGACAACAGGGAACGGCCGAAGGTCATGTCAGTCTTTCTATGATGGATAAATACATCCATCATAGAGACTTGATGACGAATTGGAAAGCTTAATTAAAGTTTAATCTTCCCGGCGGCGCTGGCGAGACCTTACGGCAGCAGCGCCACCTGTTGCAAGCCCAGCGTCTCGTCCAGGCCGAACATCAGGTTCATGCACTGGACGGCCTGGCCGGACGCGCCCTTGACCAGGTTATCCTGGACCACCAGGATCACCAGGGTATTGCCGTTGTTCGGCCGATGCAGCGCCAGGCGCAGCATGTTCGAACCGCGCGTCGAGCGGGTTTCCGGATGCGAGCCGAACGGCATGACATCGACGAAGGGCGCGTCCTTGTAGGTGCTTTCGAACAATTCCTGCAAGGCTTCGTTGCTGATATCGGTGGTCAGGCGCGCGTACAGGGTCGAATGCATGCCGCGGATCATCGGCACCAGGTGCGGGGTGAAGATCAGGTTGACTGGCAAGCCGGTAAAACGCTGCAGCTGGGCCACGGTTTCCGGGGTATGGCGATGGCCGGACACGCCGTAGGCCTTGAAATTATCGCTCGACTCCGAGAACAGGGTGCTGATTTCCGCCTTGCGGCCGGCGCCGGACACGCCCGACTTGGCGTCCGCGATCAGGGCGCTGGCGTCGATCAGGTTCGCCTTGAGCAGCGGCACGAAGCCCAACTGCATCGTGGTCGGATAACAACCCGGATTGGCGATCAGGCGCGCATTCTTGACGGCTTCGCGGTTCAATTCCGGCAAGCCGTAGACGGCCTCTTCCAGCAATTCCGGGCAGGTATGCGGGATTTTGTACCACTGCTCGAAGGTTTCCTGGTTTTTCAGGCGGAAGTCGGCGGCCAGGTCGATCACCTTGACGCCGGCGGCCAGCAGGGCCGGGGCCTGGGCCATGGCCACGCCATGCGGGGTAGCGAAAAAGACCACATCGCACTTGCTCAGGTCGACCTTGTCGGGGGCGGAGAACGCCAGGTCCACCTTGCCGCGCAGCGAAGGAAACATATCAGCGACGGGCAAGCCATCTTCCTTACGCGAGGTAATCGCGGTCAGCTCCACATCAGGGTGGACCGACAGCAGTCGCAGCAATTCCACGCCCGTGTAACCCGTACCGCCGACGATGCCAACTTTGATCATATGTATTCCTTGAAAGTAAATGGTGGGCCATGCCCGAAAGATGGTGATTCTAACAGCGCCCGCAAAACGCTGCGCAGCGCTGGACAACGCCAACCCGCGCCAACCGGGGTCAGAGCTTTAATTAGCAAGATTGTTAAACCGGGGTCAGAGCTTTAATTAGTAAGATTGTCGAGGATTATTGCGACATCAGAAACAGATCAGCACGGACAAGTTCAACATGCCGCCAACCTGATGCAATTGCTGCGGATGGGGACCGCCCGAGCAATAGTTCTCAGCATTTTCATGAAATGCAGTAAATAGTTGCAAGTAAAAGCTCTGACCCCGGTTGGGGCGGCATGAAACAAAAAAGCCGCGCGACTTCGCAGTCGGCGGCTTTTTTGACGGCGGCGCACCGAAGTGCGCGCCAGAGGCGAATTAACGCTTCGAGAATTGCTTTGCGCGACGTGCTTTGCGCAGACCAACTTTTTTACGCTCGACTTCACGTGCATCGCGGGTAACGAAACCGGCACGTGCCAGGTCGCCCTTCAACGATGCGTCGTAGTCGATCAATGCACGGGTGATGCCGTGACGTACCGCGCCAGCCTGGCCGGACTCGCCACCACCGTGAACGTTGACCTTGATGTCGAAACGCTCGACATTGCCGGTCAGTTCCAGCGGTTGACGGATGACCATCAGGCCCGTTTCGCGCGAGAAGTAGTCAGCGGCTGGTTTGCCGTTAACGATGATTTGGCCGGTGCCAACTTTGATGAAGACGCGAGCGACTGCACTCTTGCGACGGCCGGTGCCGTAATTGTAGTTACCGATCATGTCAGCTCCTTACTTGAACAGCACGAGTGCTGTAGGTTGCTGGGCAGCGTGCGGGTGGGAACCTTCCGCGTACACTTTGAGCTTCTTGATCATGGCGTAGCCAAGCGGGCCTTTAGGCAGCATGCCCTTGACCGCTTTTTCAAGCGCGCGACCAGGAAAACGCTCTTGCATTTTCTTGAAGTTGGTTTCGTAGATACCACCTGGGTAGCCCGAGTGACGGTAGTACGTCTTCTCGGTTGCCTTGGTACCGGTCACGCGCAGTTTGCCTGCGTTGATCACGACGATGAAATCGCCGGTGTCGACGTGAGGAGTGAATTCGGGTTTGTGTTTGCCGCGCAACCGGAGTGCCACTTCGCTGGCAACACGTCCGAGGATCAGATCCGTCGCGTCAACCACGAACCAATCGCGCTGGACTTCATGTCCCTTAGCGGAAAAAGTTTTCATGTTGACTTCCTAAATATAAAACTTATTAAATCGCTCAAATGGTGGTTCCGCTCATGCTACCCGCGGACTCTGCCTTATTGTCTTTTCCTGAGCAAACGGAAAGCCGGCTACTATAGCGCACTTTCCATAGCCGGGTCAAGCCCCTCAAGCACCGTTCCGGTGATGCCGAAATGACATCGGCGCCATCCCTAGATAAATCGCAAATTGCCTGGGAGCAGCGCGCCCTAGACTGCACCACAGTCGCTCATTTAATTGACGGGGAAAAACTTTCTTGACCACTGAAACAATGTCAACCTACTATGTCTGCGCGCTTATCGTCGGGAGACCTCGTGATATTGAAATACTGCCTTGCCGCTTCATTGATGTCCCTGCTGTCGACCTTGGCGGCGCCCTGCCTGGCCGACGCGCCCCCGCCGGCGCGCATCTGCCACCTGCCCGGTGCCGAGGAAGGCTTGCGTTGCAGCACCTTGAACGTGCCGCTCGACTACCAGCAAAAAACCGGCCCCGCCCTGCCCTTGCACATCACCGTGGCCCCGGCCTTCCGCGAATCGGCGCGGCCCGACCCCGTGTTCGTGCTGGCGGGCGGTCCCGGCCAGGCCGGCAGCGACGTGCTGCCGGTGCTCTATTCCATTTTCCGGCGCGCGCGCGCCACCCGCGACATCGTCTTCATCGACCAGCGCGGCACCGGCCTGTCCGGCAAGCTCGACTGCGATGAGGAAGACTTGCCCGACAATCTCAGCGACGACGAGCAGAACGCCGCCATACGCCGCTGCCTGGCCGGCGTGCGCGCGCCGCTGGCGGCCTACACCACCGAGAACGCGGCGCGCGACATCGAGCAAGTGCGCCTGGCGCTCGGCTACCGGACCATCAACGTCTGGGGCGCGTCCTATGGCACGCGCCTGGCCCAGGCCTATGCGCGCGCCTTTCCCGACGCCGTGCGCAGCCTGGTGCTCGACGGCGTGGCCGCGCCCGACCAGATCATCCCGGCCGGCGGACGCGACGGCCAGGCCGCGCTCGACACCCTGTTCCGCCAGTGCGCGGCCGACCCCGGCTGCAACCAGGCCTATCCCGCCCTGCGCAGCGAGTTCAGCAGCCTGCTGGCCAGGGTCAGCGCCACCCCGGTGCAACTGAACCTGCCCAATCCGCGCACCGCCGAGCCCTTGCAGATGAGCATGACCAAGGAACGCTTCCTGAGCACCGTACACAACGTGCTGTATTCGGCGCTCGACGGGCGCCGCCTGCCGTTCCTGATCCACAGCGCCTGGCAGGGCCGCTGGGCGCCGTTCGTGGCGCGCCGCAATGTCGGCGCCGACCTGGCCGGCGAAGGCGGCACCGCGCTGGTACTGCACATGGCGGTGATCTGCGCCGAAGACTATCCGCGCATGACTCCGCAATTGCTGGCCGAGGACGCCAACAATTCCTTCCTCGGCAGCGGCCGGGTCGGCCAGTTGATGGAGCAGTGCAAGTCGCTCAAGCTGCCGGCCGTGGCGTGGCGCACGCCGACCCCGATCCTGGCACCGGCCTTGTTGCTGTCGGGCGCGCTCGACCCGGTCACGCCGCCGCACCGCGCCGAGGCCGCCGCGCGCCACATTCCGAAGGCCCAGCACCTGGTGGTTGCCAATGCCGGGCACGGCATCTCCTCGCTCGGCTGCGCGCCGCGCCTGCTGCGCGAGTTTCTCGACGCCCCCTCCAGGCAGGTCGCCGCCGCCTGCCTGCGGGAGATCCCGGCCGCCAATTTCCAGGTCGGCAGCGCCGGTCCGCACCCTTAAGCACCGAGGCCACGATGATTGTTGTAGACGATGTAAAAAAACAATTCGGCGCCTTGCAAGCGCTGGGCGGGGTCAGCTTCGCCGCCGCCGACGGCCAGATCACGGCCCTGCTGGGACCGAACGGCGCCGGCAAGACCACCCTGTTGCGCCTGCTGGTCGGCCTGCTCAAGCGCGACCAGGGCAGCATCAGCATCGGCGGCATCGATCCGGCCGTCGATCCGATGGCGGTGCGCAAGGATATCGGCTTCCTCACCGACCAGTTCGGCCTGTACGAGCGCCTCAGCACGCGCGAATACCTGGCCTATTTCGGCGAACTGAACGGCATGACCCTGCCCGCGGTCCAGCGCCGCATCGACCAAGTGGCCGACCTGCTGGTCATGCACGACATCCTGGAGCGGCGCGGCAAGGGGTTTTCTCAGGGCCAGCGCATCAAGGTGGCGCTGGCGCGCACCCTGCTGCATCAACCGCGCCACCTGCTGCTCGACGAACCGAGCCGCGGCCTGGACGTGATGAGCACGCGCGCCCTGCGCACCGCGCTGGCCGCCCTGCGCCGTGAAGGTTGCTGCGTGATCATGGCGACCCACGTGATGCAGGAAGTCACGCACCTGTGCGACGACGTGATCGTCATCGCCAAAGGCCATACGGTGGCCCAGGGCTCGCCCCAGGAACTGTGCCGCCGCACCGGCATCAGCAACCTGGAAGACGCCTTCGTCAGCCTGGTCGGCGAAGAAGGAATCTCGACATGAAGCCGGCTTTCCTGATCGTTTTTCTCAAGGAATTCAAGGAAACGCTGCGCGACAAGCGCGCGCTCGGCCTGCTGGCCCTGTTCACCTTGATGTACCCGCTGATGCTCGGCTACATGCTGAACCAGCAGATCAAGCGCGCCACCCAGTCCGAACGCGAGGGCATGGAACTGGCCGTGATCGGCGCGGCGCGCGCACCGAACCTGATGGCGCAGCTCAAGCAAAAGAACATCACCGTGCAAGAGGCCGGGGAGATGGATGAAGACGCCATCGGCGCGCTGCTGCGCACGCGCAAGGTGGTCGCGCTGCTGCGCCTCGATCCCGAGTTCGGCGAACACTACCGGGCCATGCGCCCGGCCAGTATCGAGCTGTGGTACGACTCGGCCAGCGACAACAGCCAGCGCCAGCGCGATGTCGAGGAAGTGCTGCAAAACTACAGTTCGAACATCAGCAGCGCGCGCCTGCTGGCGCACGGGGTCTCGCCCGCCATCATGACGCCGATTCGCCTGCAGCGCTACGACACCGGCAGCACGGCGGCGCGCTCGGCCGGGCTGATCGGCGCGATTCTCGGCTTCCTGTTTTTCCCGGCGTTCATTTGCGGTTTGTCGGCGGCGGTCGACAGCACCGCCGGCGAACGCGAGCGGCGCTCGCTCGAAGTGTTGATGGCGCAACCGGCCAGTCCCTGGTCGCTGATCACCGGCAAGTGGCTGGCGGCCGGTTCGCTGGCCGTGATCGGCATCACCCTGGAACTGGCGCTGGCGCACGCGGTGCTGTCCTGGCTGCCGCTGGAAGAAATCGGCATGAGCTGGCGCGTCACCTCGGCCCAGCTGGCGTGGGTGTGCCTGGCCACCCTGCCGCTGTCGCTGCTGGCCGCCGGCCTGCATATTGCGCTGGCGATGAATGCGCGCTCGTTCAAGGAAGCCCAGAGCATCCTCAGCCTGGTGACCCTGATCCCGATGCTGCCCGGCCTGGCGGTGTCGATGCTGGAATTGAAAACGGCGATGTGGATGTATGTGGTGCCGATGCTGTCGAACCAGACCCTGCTGCGCGAACTGGCCAAGGGGCAGGAACTGGGCGTGCTGCCCTTCGTGCTGACCTTTTTGAGTTCGATGCTGCCGGCGCTGGGCGCGGTGGCGTTCGCCAGCTGGCGCATGAAAAGCGAGCGCTACGTGCTGTCGGTGTAGGGCTGGCGGGCAAGGCCGGCGCGGCTCCATTACAATAGGCCGGGAACGCACTCATCGGAGAATGAAATGGAAGTCACAGTCAGCTGGAACGGCCCGTCGGGCATGAGTTTTCGGGCGCAAACGGGGTCCGGCCACATGGTCAGCATGGATGGCGCGCCCGAGGGCGGCGGCCACAACCTGGCGCCGCGACCGATGGAAATGGTGTTGCTGGGGACCGGTGGATGCACGGCGTATGACGTGGTGTTGATCCTCAAGCGCGGCCGGGAAGAGGTGCGCGGCTGCGACGTGACGCTCAAGGCCGAGCGCGCCGAGACCGATCCCAAGGTGTTTACCAAGATTCATTTTCACTTCACCGTGACCGGGAAGAACCTGAAGCCGGGGACGGTCGAGCGCGCGGTGAGCCTGTCGCACGACAAATACTGCTCGGCGTCGATCATGCTGGCCAAGATGGCCGAGATCACGCATTCGTTCGAGATTGTCGAGGGCTGAGCCGTTTAGCCGTTTAGCCGTTTAGCCGTTTAGCCGTCGTCCCCGCGCAGGCGGGGACCCAAGTTCGTGCCGATGCCAGCGGCGGATCAGCAAACTTGGATCCCCGCCTGCGCGGGGACGACGGGGCAAGGTGCTCATTATTGCGGTATGGTGCGCCGCTGGCCTCAAACGTAATACGCGGTCGTCGTCATCACCTTCGCCATCGCTGTCATCAGCCCGCGCACCGGCGGCGGCACCGCCACCGCGCCCAGCGCCTGCGCGGCCGCCCCGTGCGCGATTTCGTCGATCCGCATCTGCTCCACCACCGCGCGCGACTTGGCGTCCTGCGCCGGCAGCAAGTCGAGATGGCTGTTCAGATGCGCCTCCACCTGGCGCTCGGTCTCGACCACGAACCCCAGACTGCGCGCGTCGCCCAGTTGCGCCGCCACCGTGCCGAGCGCGTACGCGCCCGCATACCACAAGGGATTGAGCAAACTCGGGCGCGAACCGAGCTCGGCCAGCCGCTGGGCGGTCCACGCCAGGTGATCCTCTTCCTCGCGCCCCGCTTCGGCGAACTGGGCGCGCATTTCCTCGGTCTTGGCAAAGCGCGATTGCGAGTTGTACAGCGCCTGCGCGCACACTTCGCCCACGTGGTTGACGCGCATCAGGCCGGCGCTGAGGCGCTGTTCGGCCTCGTCGAGCTGGCCGTCGTCCGCGTGCGCCGCCGGGGTCGGCCGCGATGCCGAAGCCACGCCCGCGATCACGCGCAGGGCCTTGTCCATGCTGACGATCAGCTGGTCGAGTGGATGGATGGATCGTTGTGCTGACATGCGCTGCCCCGGTGGCGATAAAACACCATTATAGGACTTCCGGCAGTGCCGGGGCGCCGGCCGCCGGGGCGCCGGCCGCCGGGTCGCCGGCCGCCGGGGCGCCCTCGCCCGCCTGGGCCTCGATCCAGTCGAGCAGCGGCCCGCCGGGATCGATCCCGGAAATGTTTTTCGCCACGCCCAGGTTCAGCTGCAACAAAAACGGAATGGTGTCGGACGGCACGTCCGGGCAATGCACGCCGAACGCGGCGATAAACCGGCTCGAGGACACCACCGGCACCACTTTCGCCCCGCTCATGAACTGCAGCACGCTGGTAATCGTGTGGCCCTTGCCGATGGTATGGTAAATGAACTGGTTGAAGTCCCTGTCGACTTTCTTGAAATCGATGGTCTCGGACGTCATCAGCCCGGCCAGGTAGTACAGGCCGAGGGTGACGCGGAAGTATGCGGTCCACTCGGCCGCGTTGCGCCCGCTGCTCGCGACGGCAAGAACTTTTTCTTTGATGGCACTGTCCATGGGCCCATTATCCACATTTCCGACCCGCTGTGGCGGGCTGCCGTGCTTGCGGCGGTGAATTTGTGCTGCTACCCTCACACTTTGAGAGAAGGAACCCGATGATCGAGGTGAAACACCTGGCCAAGCGCTTCGCCGCGACGGTACACAAGGAGCGGCGCGCGCGCCAGCGCGACGTGCGCGAGAGCGATGGCTGGTTCCATGCGGTGCGCGATGTCAGTTTTTCCTGCGCCCCCGGCGAAGTGCTGGGCCTGTTGGGGCCGAACGGGGCCGGCAAGACCACCACCTTGCGCATCCTCTCGACCGCCCTGCGTCCCGACGCCGGCAGCGCCTTCATCGACGATATCGACATCGTGGCCGATCCGATCCGGGCGCGCCAGCGCGTCGGTTTCCTGTCCGGCAGCACCGGCTTGTACGGGCGCTTGAGCGCGCGCGAAAATGTCGAGTATTTCGGGCGCCTGCACGGCATGGCCCCGGAGCGCCTCAAAAAGCGCTGCGACGCCTTGTTCGAGCAACTCGACATGCACGCCTACGCCCACAAGCGCGCCGATGATCTGTCGACCGGCATGAAGCAGAAATGCGCGATCGCCCGCACCGTGGTACACGAGCCGCAGGTGGTGATCCTGGACGAACCGACCACCGGGCTCGATGTGATGTCGGCCCGTGTGCTGCTCGAATTTATCGCCAGCTACAAGGCGCTGCGCATTCCCCTGATCTTTTCCACCCATCACCTGCACGAGGTGGAAAAACTGTGCGACAAGGTCTGCATCATCAACCACGGCCGCAGCGCCTTCAACGGCAGCGTGGCCGAGTTGCGCGAACTGGGCGGCAGCCACGATTTGTACGATGCCTTCGTGCATATCGTCAACCAGGAAGGCTGAGCCATGTGGACCGTGTATTTCAAGGAATTGCTGGAACTGCTGCGCGACCGCAAGACCTTCATCTTCACCCTGCTGCTGCCGATCATCGCGATGCCGATGATTTTCGGCGGCCTGGCGTACCTGTCGTCGACCATTTTCAAGAAAGCCCAGCACAAGGAACTGAGCTACGCCATGTTCGGCAAAGAGCATGCACCGGGCTTGAGCGAGCGCTTCCAGCGCGAAAAAGGCTTGCGCGAGGTGGCGCTGGCCAATGAAGGCGCGATCAAGGCCGCCATCGACACCGACCGCATCACCTTCGCCATCGTGATACCCTCCGGTTTCGAGGATGCCTTGGCGGCGCACCGCCAGGCCCGTGTCACTTTGCACTACAACAACGCGGTGGCGCTCGACATGACCCACAAGCGGGTGGCGGCGGTGATCGAGGCGCACAACGGGGCGCTGCGCGAACAAGCCCTGTCGGCCATGAACATGAGCCGGGCCGAGCTGCGCTTTGCGCTCAATCCGATCGAACTCGACGAACTGTCGACCGCCGGCACGCGCGAGCGGATGGGCGCGCTGGTGGGCGGTTTTCTGCCCTACATCCTGCTGATGGTGTGCCTGATGGCGGCGATGTACCCGGCCATCGACCTCGGCGCCGGCGAGAAGGAGCGCGGCACCCTGGAAACCTTGCTGCTGGCCCCCATTTCGCGCACGGCGCTGGTGCTGGCCAAGTTCCTGGTGCTGTTTACGGTGGGGCTGACGTCGGCGCTGCTGATGGTGGCCAGCATGGGGCTGCTGCTGGCCGTGTTCGGCGGCTCGCTCGAAGGCGGCCTGGCGCAGATGGTGCGGGCGATCGGCGCGCGCGACCTGGCGATGGTGGCGCTGATGCTGGTGCCGACCGCGGCCATCTTTGCCTCGATCCTGCTGTCGATTTCGATTTACGCGAAGAGTTACAAGGAAGCGTCGGGCATGATTTCGCCGCTGATGATGCTGTTGATCGTGCCGATCGTGGTAGCCATGATGCCGGGGGTGGAGCTGAACTGGTTCTGGTCGATGGTGCCGCTGACCAATGTGTCGCTGGCCATGAAGGAACTGGTCAAGGGGACCATGGATTACCGCATGTTTTCGGCGATCTTGCTGTCCACCACCCTGATCGCGGGAGCGCTGCTGGCGTGGTGCAGGTGGTGGTTCAACCGGGAGGAGGTGTTGTTTCGGAGTTAAGGTCTGAAGGTGGCGATCGGCGAACCGGGAACAAACCTCGTGACGTTAGCGAAAATGGCTTTCTCACCACCGCACTCAAAACCGTCTTTCCCGCGCAGGCGGGAAAGACGGTTCTAAAATTGGCGGCAAAAGCAAGCGCGCGTTGTCGCTACCTAAATACCCCCCCTACTCAGACAATCCCCACCCCCCCAATTGTGCAATCTGAGCCCATCAAAACGCCGCGCGTCGCAACAGGCGGCCCGTGTCCACTCAAATTTTATACAATGCAACTCTAGAAGTGCGCCCGGCTACCCGCCGAACGTACGCACAGCACCGTATCAGGAGTCAGGCATGGAATTACGCATCAGGAATTTATCCAAGACCTACGCCAATGGCGTAGTTGCCTTGGATAAAGTTACCCTCACCATCCCCAGCGGGATGTTCGGCCTGCTCGGCCCGAACGGGGCGGGCAAGTCGACCCTGATGCGCATCCTCGCCACCCTGCAGGAATGCGACGCCGGCTCGGTCTTCTTCGGCGACCTCGACGTGCTCGACGACAAGGACGATATCCGCCGCCTGCTCGGCTACCTGCCCCAGGACTTCGGCCTGTATCCCAAGGTCACGGCCTACGAACTGCTCGACCATTTCGCCGTCCTCAAGGGCCTCTCGCAACGCACCCGGCGCCGCGAAGTGGTCGATGGCCTGTTGCAGCAAACCAATCTGTTCGAAGTACGCAACCAGCGCCTCGGCACGTTTTCCGGCGGCATGCGCCAGCGCTTCGGCATCGCCCAGGCCCTGCTGGGCGACCCGCAACTGATCATCGTCGATGAACCGACCGCCGGCCTCGACCCGCAGGAACGGGTGCGTTTCCACAACTTGCTCTCCGACATCGGCGACGACAAGACTGTCTTGCTCTCGACCCACATCGTCTCCGACGTGTCCGACCTGTGCGCCAACATGGCGATCATCAACAAAGGCCACGTGCTGCTGTGCGGCGAGCCGCAAAAGCTGATCGACGATATCGACGGCAAGATCTGGGCGCGCTTCGTCGCCAAGCACGAACTGGCCCATTTCCAGCAAGAACACGCCGTCATCTCGACCCGCCTGCTGACCGGCCGCACCCTGATTCACGTGTATTCCGAGCAAGATCCGGGCGAAGGCTTCGCGCCGGCCGCCGGCGATCTCGACGACGTCTACTTCGCCACCATCGCCGGACGCCACGTCGCGGCCAGCAACTGTTGAAGGTGGCGTCCATGTTGGCAATCGCACTGTTCGAAGCGCGCCAGCGGCTCAAGCTGCTCTCGACCTGGGTCTACTTCGGCATGTTTTTCGCGCTGGCGCTGCTGTGGATGGCCGCCGCCGGCGGGGTCTTCAAGGAAGCCCAGATCACCTTCGGCGGGCGCCTGTTCATCAACGCCCCGCGCTCGATCTCGCTGACCGTCGCCTTCCTCGGCTGCCTGGGCGTGATCGTGATGGCCGCCATGATGGGCCGCTCGGTGCAGCAGGATTTCGAATACGATATGCACCATTTCTTCTTCAGCGCGCCGATCGCCAAGCACGATTACGTGTTCGGGCGCTTTTTCGGGGCCGCGCTGACCCTGGCGGTGGTGTTTTCGAGCATCGTGCTGGGCGCCTGGCTGGGGACCTACATTCCCGGCATCGAAGCCGACCGGCTGGGGCCGTCCGGGGCCTGGATGTACCTGCGGCCCTACCTGTTCCTGACGCTCCCCAACATCTTCATCTTCGGCGCCATCTTCTTCGTGCTGGCCGCGCTGACGCGGCGCATGCTGCCGGTGTACGTGGCCAGCGTGGTGATGATGATCGGCTACATCGTGGCGCCCTCGCTGGCGCGCGACCTCGACTACAAAACCCTGGCCGCGCTGATCGACCCCTTCGGCACCACCGCCCTGATCCGCATCACCGAATACTGGCCCATCGCCGAGCGCAACAGCCGCGCGATTCCCTTCGACGGCGTGTACCTGCTCAACCGCGCGCTGTGGTGCGGCTTCGCGCTGGTGGTGCTGCTGCTCGGTTACTGGCGCTTCCACTTCATCGGCGGCGCCGCTGCCCGCCCGGCCGGGCGCGCGGAAGGCGAGGCCGCCCCGCGCCTGTCCAGCGTGGCCACGGCGACCCAGGAAACGCCCGACTTCCTGGGCCGCAGCCTGGCCCTGTTGCTGCTCAAGTCGAGCTGGCTCAACTTTCGCGAATCGGTCAAGGATGTGTATTTCGCGGTGATCGCCCTGGCCGGCGTGCTGGCCGTGTTCGGCGCCTCGATCAACCTCGGCTCCATGTACGGCACCAACACCTATCCCGTCACCTACCAGGTGCTGGAACTGATCAGCGCCGCGTTTTCGCTGTTCATGCTGGTCGTCACCACCTTTTACGCGGGCGAGCTGGTCTGGCGCGAACGCGAAGCGCGGGTTGGCCAGATGCTCGACGCCCTGCCGCTGCCGAGCTGGCTGCCGATGCTCTCCAAGCTGTTCGCCCTGATCGGCCTGCAAGTGCTGATGCTGGTGCTGGTGATGATTTCCGGCATGCTGATCCAGCTGTTGCGCGGCTACTTCGCCATCGACGTTGGCCTGTACCTGCACAGCCTGTTCCTGATCCAGCTGCCGCAATACGTGCTGGTGGCGGTGCTGGCGATCGCGCTGCAGGTGCTGATCAACCAGAAGTACCTGGCTTACTTCGCCATGATCTTGTACTACTTCGCCACGATCACCTTCGGCTCGCTCGGCCTCGACCATCCGATGCTGCTGTACGGCACCTCGCCCTCCTTCATGTATTCCGACATGAACGGCTACGGCCACTTCCTGGTGCGCGAACGCTGGTTCGAGCTGTACTGGGGCGGCGCGGCGCTGATGCTGCTGGTGGCCTCGCTGGTGTTCTGGCCGCGCGGCTTCAACGCCGAACTGGGCAGCCGGATCCAGCTGGCGCGCCGCAACCTGAGCCTGCCGGTGCTGGCCACCTTCGGCGCCGCCCTGGCGCTGTTCCTCGGCAGCGGCGCGGTCCTCTACTACAACCTGCACATCGAAGGCGACTACCAGACCGCCTGGCAAAAAGACCAGGGCCGCGCCCAGTACGAACTGCGCTACAAGAAATATGCGGCGCTGGCCCAGCCGCGCATCAGCGCGGTCGACCTGAAAGTGGCGATCGTGCCCGAACAGCGGCGCCTGACGGTGACCGGCGTCTACCAGCTCGACAACAAGAGTACGGGGCCGATCGACCGGGTGTTCCTCAGCCAGGACCGCCTGTCCAGCCTGAAAGTGCGCTTCGGCCAGAAAATCACTGCGCTGGTAAGCGACCGCGAGCGCGGCTTTTACGGCTACCAGCTGAGCACACCATTGCTGCCGGGGCAGCGCCTGGCGCTCGAATTCGATGTCGAGTTCGAAGCGCGCGGCATCCTCGGCCTGGAATCGGACACGCCGGTGCTCAGCAACGGCACCTTCTTCAACAATAGCCAGCTGCCGCGCATCGGCTACCAGGCGGCGGCCGAGCTCGAGAACGACCGCGACCGCAAGCGCCACGGCCTGGGGCCGCACGCGCCGCTGCGCTCGCCGCTCGATCCGGTCGGGCTGGCGAACCACTACCTGGGCCAGGATGCCGACTGGATCGATTTCAACGCCGTCATCAGCACCAGCCCGGACCAGCTCGCGATCGCTCCCGGCACCCTGGAAAAGGAATGGATGTCGGCCGGGCGGCGCTACTTCCATTACCGCATGGACAAGCCGATCCTCAACTTTTACGCCTTCCAGTCGGCCCGCTACGAAGTCCGGCACGACCGCTGGCAGGATGTGACGATCGATGTGTTTTACCATCCAGGGCACGACTTCAACGTCGAGCGCATGATCCGCGGCGTCAAGGCCGGGCTCGAATACAACTCGAAGCATTTCAGCCCCTACCAGCACAAGGTGCTGCGCGTGGTCGAGTTTCCGCGCTACGCCGCGTTCGCCCAGTCGTTTCCCGGCACGATCCCGTTTTCCGAGAGCGCCGGCTTCATCGCCCGGGTCGACGACAAGCATCCCAAGGATATCGATTACCCCTTCTACGTGGCCGCGCATGAAGTGGCGCACCAGTGGTGGGGACACCAGCTGGTGCCGTCGAACACGCGCGGCGCCACGGTGCTGAGCGAAACCCTGTCCGAGTACGCGGCCCTGATGGTGATGAAGCAGCACGCCGGCCCGGAACGCATGCGCCGCTTCCTGCGCTACAACCTCGACAAATACCTGATCGGGCGGGCGCTCGAAACCAAGTACGAGTTGCCGCTGGCACAGAACGAAAACCAGAGCTACATCCATTACCACAAGGGTGCGCTGGCCATGTACCTGCTGCAGGATGTGCTGGGCGAAGCGAAGGTCAACGCCGTGCTGCACGAGCTGCTCACCAGCCACGCCTTCCACGGCGCGCCGTATCCGAGCGTGCTGGCGCTGACCGACGCCTTGCGCCGCGCCACCCCGCCCGAGCATGCCTACCTGATCGACGATCTGTTCGACCATATCGTGCTGTATGAAAACCGCGCCATCAGCGCCAGCGCGACCAGGCGCGCGGACGGCAAGTACGAGGTGCTGGTGCGCGCCAGCGCCGTCAAGCAGCGCGCCGGCAAGCTCGGCGATGAAACCGACGTGCCCTTGAAAGACGTGATCGAGTTCGGCGTCGACGACAAGGATGGCAAGCCATTGCTGCGCGAACGGCGCGTGGTCGAGCGCAATACCGTCAGCGTGAGCATGGTGGTGGGCACGCGACCGTACAAGGCGGGAATCGATCCGGATAACAAGCTGATCGACCGCAAGCCGGGCGATAATATGATCGAGGTGGAGCAATAGCGCGCGGCCAAAACAGCAGACTGCGGGTGATACACTATCTCTCGACATCCCTCCTCTCTTTTGCACCCGAGACCACGATGAAGACCACGATGAAAAAAAAACCGAGTACGCCTGTGGCGGCATCGCCATCTCCGCGCATCGCGCCAAGCAAAAATATCTTTACGGAGCGACTCAAGTCTGCTGCGCCACCCGACACCGAGGAGGAATGCCTGACGCCGGAAGAGTTGACATTCCATCTTGCGCTTAGTGCCGAGAACGGTTTCTCGATGGAGGCGGCGCTGGAGCGTCTGTTACAAAAGAAACACGCGAAATAGACGCCCTGAGAATCGGCTCATGAAGATTCACATCGCCAGTGATCTTCATCAGCGATTCGCGTCTTTGGGGGTAAGCCTGGATCGGCTGGTGGACGCCTTCGAAAAATGGAAAAGCGATCCAGACGGACGGCAAACCCTGGTTTTTGGCAGAGACATTGCTAATACAGGGTCCCGGTATGTCAGACACGTTCATATGATTCCAGTCAACCTCGTGGACGATCTGGCAGTATGGAAAAATATCTACGCAAAGAACAAAAAATTCAAGAGTAACCGACCTCAACTTAGCGATCGTTACTTGATCTATGCAGACGGTGGCCGCTACGGATATCTGATCATCGACATGATCAATGATCCCGGAGCCCATGAAATATGGACTGCCAGATTCAAGAGAGTCCGCGATGAGTGGGAGGAAATCGCGTCAGATTTCGTCTGTCTCGGAAAAATACCTTAGCCGCCTCACCCTACTTTCCCATTCCGCTTGCTCTTACGGCATGCGACGAAGTGAGGCACAGAGCTGATGCCAAACCAGTGGACTAAGGAACATCGTGCCTGAACGGCGCCAGCCACCTGACACAGGTACAAGGTCCACCCCGAATCTTGCGCGACAAATATTTCTTTTCGTATAAACTTCCACCTTTTCCGTGGAAGCTAGCATGCCCAGCGCAAAAACGATCGACCAGACCAGCTTTCGCCGTATCCTCGCCCGCAACGTCGCGTTGCCGCTGGCGATAGGCGTCGGCAGTGCGCTCATTTTTGTCGCCGTCATTTCTTACCTGCTGTCGGTCCTGAGCATGGTGGAACACACCGAGAGGGTGATCGGGCACGCCAACGAGGCGGCCAAGCTGTCGGTCGACCAGGAATCGGGCTTGCGCGGCTATTTGCTGAGCAACGACGAAACCTTCCTCGCCCCGTACACGCTGTCGAAAGGCAAAGCCGCCGCCACCATGGAAGCGCTGACCAAGCTGGTGTCGGACAATCCGCCCCAGGTCGCGCGCCTGCGCCAGATTGCGGCCATGCAAGAGCAGTGGGAGCTCTACGCCAACAATGCGATCGCCCTGCGGCGCGCCAACAGCGACGTCATTACGCTGGTGCGCAGCGGGCGCGGCAAGGTCGCCTTCGACGAAATCCGCACCACCTTCAACGAGTTCCTGGCGGTCGAACAGCGCCTGCTCAAGCAGCGTAGCGACAGCGCCCAGAGCGTCACCCGCTGGGGCGTGGCCCTGTACCTGCTGGCCAGCCTCCTTCTGTCGGGCCTGCTTGCCTACTTCGGCCGGCGCGAGCTGATGCGCCTGTCGGAGGTGTTCGGCGACGCCATCGACCAGCACCGCACCCACGGCGAAGCGCTGGAACGCCAGGCCTGGCAGCGCAGCGGGCAAACCCAGCTGGCCGAACGCAGCATCGGCCACAACAGCCTGCCGAGCCTCGGGCGCGCCGCGCTCGATTGCATGTCGGAATACACCGGCGCGGCCGTGGCCGCCCTGTACGCGCGCGAGGAAGACGGCAGCCTGCGCCGCATCGCCGGATACGGCATGAGCCGCGAAGAACTCGAGCGCGACGTGCGCTACAACGGCGCCGACACCCTGGTCGGCCAGACCTTGCTGTCCAGGCGCCCGATCGTGATGGGCACGCTGCCCGACCATTACCTGAAGGTCACCTCCGGCATCGGCAGCGGCAGCCCGCGCCACCTGGTCCTGATCCCGCTCGATAACGAGGGCGCGCCCAATGGCGTGGCCGAATTCGGCTTTCTCAACGAGCCGCGCAAGCGCGACCTGGAGTTCCTGGAACTGGTCGCGCCGAACATCGGCCGCGCCATCGAAGCGGCGCTGGCGCGCCGCCGCCTGCACGACGCGCTGGCCGAAACCCAGCAGCTCAACGAAGAACTCCAGGTGCAACAGGAGGAACTGCGCACCGCCAACGAGGAACTCGAAGAGCAGTCGCGCGTGCTGGAAGAATCCCAGACCATCCTCGAAAACCAGAAGGCCGAACTGGAACAGACCAACGAGCGCCTGGCCGAACAGGCCAACGCGCTCGATGAAAAGAACGGCGCCCTGGGCGTGATCCAGCACGAACTCGAAGAGCGCGCGCTCGACCTGCAGCGCGCCAGCAAATACAAGTCCGAGTTCCTGGCGAATATGTCGCACGAACTGCGCACCCCGCTCAACAGCTCCCTGATCCTGTCCAAGCTCTTGTCCGAAAACCCCAAAGGCAACCTGGAGCCGGAGCAGATCCAGTTCGCCAATACCATTTACGCGGCCGGCAACGACCTGCTCAACCTGATCAACGATATCCTCGACATCTCCAAGGTCGAAGCGGGCAAGCTCGAACTGACGCCGGAAGATATCGCCCTGACCGACCTGGCCGACGCCATGCGCCACACGTTTGCGCCGCTGGCCGGCCAGAAGCGGCTGACGTTCACGTCGCAGGTTGCGGCCGGCGCGCCGCTCACCCTGCACAGCGACGCCCAGCGCCTGCAGCAGATTCTCAGGAACCTGCTGTCGAACGCGCTCAAGTTCACCGACACCGGCGAGGTTTCGCTGACCATCGAAGCGCGTCCCGACGCCATGCTGGCCTTTGTGGTGCGCGACTCGGGCATCGGCATCGCCGCCGACCAGCACGCGATCATCTTCGAAGCCTTCCGCCAGGCCGACGGCACCACCAGCCGGCGCTACGGCGGCACGGGCCTGGGCCTGTCGATCTCGCGCGACCTGGCGGCCCTGCTGGGCGGCTCGATCGTGATCGCCAGCTCGCCCGGCCAGGGCAGCACCTTCACCCTGCTGTTGCCAGGCGCGCTGCCGGCCAGCACCCCGGGCCTGCCGCAAACGGTCGCCACGACGGCGCCGCGCACCTCGCTCTCGCCAGCGGCGGAGCCAGCGCCGGCGGTGCGCGCGCCGGTGTTCGCCGACGACCGCGGCCACGCCGTGGCGGCCGGGCGCAGGGTGCTGGTGATCGAAGACGACGCCACCTTCGCCCGCATCCTGTTCGACCTGGCGCACGAGCTGCACTACCGCTGCCTGGTCGCGCACAGCGCCGCCGACGGCCTGCAGGCGGCCGACGAATTCCTGCCCGACGCCATCCTGCTCGACCTGGGCCTGCCCGACGGCTCCGGCCTGGACGTGCTGCAAAAGCTCAAGGACAATCCGCGCGCGCGCCACATCCCGGTGCATATCGTCTCGGCCAACGACCGCGCCGAAGCGGCCATGCAGCTGGGCGCGATCGGCTACGTGATCAAGCCGGCCACGCGCGACCGCCTGAAACAGGTGTTCCAGACGCTGGAAGGGAAATTTACGCAGAAGATGAAGCGCGTGCTGCTGGTCGAGGACGACGAGCGCCAGCGCGAGAGCGTGGTACACCTGATCGACGACGCCGATGTCGAGATCACCGCCGTGGCCACCGGCGAAGAAGCGCTGGCGCTGCTGCGCGCGTCGGTCTACGACTGCATGATCATCGACCTGAAGCTGCCCGACATGCAGGGCCATGACCTGCTGCGCAAGATGGCGGCCGAAGAAATCGTCTCTTTCCCGCCGGTGATCGTCTACACGGGGCGCAACCTGACGCGCGCCGAAGAAGCGGAACTCCTTAAATATTCGCGTTCGATCATCATCAAGGGTGCGCGTTCGCCCGAGCGCCTGCTCGACGAAGTCACGCTGTTCCTGCACAAGGTCGAATCGCAAATGTCGGTCGAGCGCCAGAGCATGCTGAAAACCGTGCGCAGCCGCGACCGCGTGTTCGACGGCCGCCGCATCCTGCTGGTGGACGATGACGTGCGCAACATCTTCTCGCTCACCAGCGCGCTGGAACAGAAAGGCATCATCGTCGACGTCGGCCGCAACGGCTTCGAAGCGCTCGAACGGCTCGACCAGATTGCCGACATCGACCTGGTGCTGATGGACGTGATGATGCCGGGCATGGACGGCCTGGAAGCGACCCGCCGCCTGCGCGCCGACCCGCGCTTTGCCAAGCTGCCGGTGATCGCCATCACCGCCAAGGCCATGAAGGACGACCAGGAACAGTGCATGAAGGCCGGCGCCTCCGACTACCTGGCCAAGCCGATCGACCTTGACCGCCTGTACTCGCTGTTGCGGGTCTGGCTGCCGAGCATGGAGCGACTCTGATGAATGCACCGGACAGCATCACCATCGAGCTGCGCCTGCTGATGGAAGCGATTTACCTGAAGTACAGCTACGACTTCCGCGACTACTCGGGCGCCTCGCAAAAGCGCCGCGTGCATCATGCGCTGCACCAGATGGACTGCGCCAGCATCTCGGAACTGCAGTCGCGCGTGCTGCACGATCCGGACGCCTTCATGCAGCTGTTGCAGTACCTGACCATTCCGACCAGCGAGATGTTCCGCGACCCGTCGTACTTCCAGGCCCTGCGCGAGCATGTGGTGCCGCATCTGCGCACCTATGCCTCGCTGAAGGTCTGGATCGCCGGTTGCAGCACCGGCGAAGAAATCTATTCGATGGCGATCTTGCTCAAGGAAGAAGGACTGCTGGAGCGCTCCATCATCTACGCCACCGACATCAACCCGCATTCGCTCGAACGGGCGCGCAAGGGCGTGTTCGCGCTTGAGCGCATGCGCGCCTACACCGCCAGCTACCAGATGGCCGGCGGGCGCGCGGCGTTTTCCGATTACTACACGGCCGCCTACGACGGGGCCCTGTTCGACCGTAGCCTGGTGGAAAACGTCATCTTCGCCGACCATAGCCTGGCGACCGACAGCGTGTTCTCCGAAACCCATTTGATCAGCTGCCGCAACGTGATGATTTACTTTAACCGCAAGCTGCAGGATCGCGCCCTGGGCCTGTTCCACGAATCCCTGTGTCACCGCGGCTTCCTGGGCCTGGGCAGCAAGGAGAGCCTCGACTTCTCGTCGCACGCCGATGCGTTCGAACCGCTGGTCAAGGCCGAGCGGGTATTCCGCAAGGTGGCGCCATGAGCGCCATCCATGCGAATGTCAACGCAGGGCTGCTGGCCGGGCGCACCATCGACGCGGTGGTGATCGGCGCGTCGGCCGGCGGCATTGACGCCCTGCTGCGCATTCTGCCGGCGCTGCCGAAACACTTCGGCTTTTCGGTGACGGTGGTGCTGCACCTGCCGGACGACCGCGACAGCCGCCTGGCCGAAGTCTTCCAGCAGCGCCTGGCGATGCCGGTGCGCCAGGCCGACGACAAGATGGGCGTGGCGCCGGGCACCGTCTATTTCGCCCCGCCCGGCTACCACCTGTCGGTCGAACGCGACTTCAGTTTTTCGCTGAGCCAGGAAGACCCTGTACACTTCTCGCGCCCTGCGATCGACATCCTGATGGAGTCGGCCGCCGACGCCTGGGGCAAGCGCCTGGCCGGCATTTTGCTCACCGGCGCCAGCGCCGACGGCGCCGCCGGCATGGCGCGCATTGCCGCCTGCGGCGGCCTGACCGTGGTGCAGGACCCTGAAGACGCCGAAATCGCCACCATGCCCCTGGCCGCGATCCGGCTGCGCGCCCCCGACGCCGTACTGCCCGTACACGCGATCGGCGCGCTGATGATTGCGATGATGGAGAACCAATGAAGAGCGACCAACAAAAAATCAAGCTCCTGATCGTCGACGACCTGCCCGAGAACCTGCTCGCGCTGAGCAAGATCATCGAACAGGACGACCGCATCGTCTACCAGGCCAATTCGGGCGAGGCGGCGCTGTCGCTGCTGCTCGAACACGACTTCGCGCTGGCCATCCTCGACGTCATGATGCCGGGGATGGACGGCATCGAACTGGCGGAACTGATGCGCGGCACCGAACGCACGCGCAACGTGCCGATCGTGTTCGTCAGCGCAGCCGGGCGCGAACTCAATTACGCCTTCAAGGGATATGAAACGGGCGCCGTCGACTTCCTCTACAAGCCGCTCGACATCGCGGCCGTCAAGAGCAAGGTCAACGTGTTCGTGGCCCTGTGCCAGCAGCGCAACGAGGTCAAGCGCCAGGTGGCCGAACTGGAAGAGGGCCGGCGCGAGCTGCGCGCCACCCAGGTCGAACTGGAACGGGCGGTGAAGATGCGCGACGACTTCATGTCGATGGTCGCGCACGAACTGCGCACGCCGCTCAACACCCTGTTTTTGGAGACGCAATTGCGCGGCATGCAGCTCGACAAGGGCAACATGGCCGCCTTCAGCGAAGATAACATGCGCAAGATGGTGGCGCGCGACGGGCGCCAGATCCAGAGCATGATCCGCCTGATCAACGACATGGTGGATGTCTCGCGCATCCGCAGCGGCAAGCTGTCGATCCGCCCGGCCGAAACCGAGCTCTCGGCGCTGCTGGCGCGCATCGTCAGCGACCTGTCGCAGCGCACCGAGGCCGCCGGCGGCACCATCGAACTGCATGCGCCGGAACCGGTGGCGGGCGTGTGGGATGAATTCAGGGTCGAACAGATCATCATCAACCTGCTCACCAACGCGCTGCGCTACGGCGGCAGCAAGCCGGTGAAAATCAGCCTGGAAGCACGCGACGGCATGGCGAGCATCGTGGTGCGCGACCAGGGCGTGGGCATCGCGCCGGAAGACCAGCTGCGCATCTTCGCGCCGTTCGAACGGGCCGGCACCAAGGACGTGCGCGAGGGCCTGGGACTGGGCCTGTACATCGCACGCCAGCTGGCCGAGTCGCACGACGGCTCGCTCGATGTCGACAGCGCGCCGAACCAGGGCGCAGCGTTCCGCCTGGCCTTGCCGCTGGCCGGATCGCACGCATGATGGTGCCGGCCCCGTACCACGGCCTGTGGCGGCGCGAAGGCATCTGGCGCACCGACGGCAGCAGCGACACCAGCACGCTGGTGCTGTGGTTCCAGTCGGCGCGCTGGCACATCGACTCGCGTGGTTTTGCCGGCAACACCGTGGTCGACGGCGCGCGCTGCGAGTGGCGCCCCGAGATCGCCTCCCCCGCCCTCGGCCCCGGGGTCGATGCGGGCATCATGCGCTTCACCGATGCCGATACGGTGGAAGAAACCGGCATCGACGGCAGCTACCGCGAACTGTGGCGACGCATCGATGCCGGTCCGGTGCGCGCGCTGCGCCTGGAAGACGATCGCGGCGCCCAGGCCTGGCTGATGACAGGAATGGACTGGCTGGCGCTGGCGCACGGCAGCCCCGATGCGCGTCGCCAGGGCGCGCACGCCAGCGAATTTGTCTTCGCCAGGGGGGCGGGCGATGCCTGGGTGGTGGCTGCCGCCAACCTTGCGCAGCACGCGGGCCGCACCATCGCGTGGCCCGCGCGATCGTGGCGTACCGGCGAGCAGGTGGTCTTGCCGCTGGCCGCGGCGCGCCCCTGGCGGATAAGCCAGCTCGAACCTTGAGCCGGCCCATGTGCCTCCATGTATAATTGACATTAACTTTTTGTCAAACTTGTACCATATTCACTATGAGGCTCATCTGATGTCTACTGCATTTTTTGGCGTAATGATCGGCGCGGCAGCCGTGGCATGGTATCAATACAATAAGACCAAACGCAGCGCGGCAGCAGCGCCGGCGGGGACGGCAGCCCCGGCGTCCCCCGCCTCGGCCGGCTTCGCCGCTGCGCTGGCGACTGCAAAAGCGGTGTATGCAGCCGACGAGGGACGCGAACCGATTCGCCAAACCGACTACCTGAAGTTACTCGAACTGTTCGAGTCGCTGCTGGGATTGACGACCACGGTGCCGCACGCCCTCGATACCGATTTGCGCCGCAATCTGCCCGGCACTGGCATGGACGGCATCGATGCAAGCGTCGATCTGCGCGGCCGCATCGGCCAGGCGCGCCGTTTCCTGGACACGCATCCCGCAACGGCAGCCATGGGCGCCGGCGTCTTGCAGAACATCGATGCCGGCCTGGGCATCGTCCCGGCGGGAGCGCCGCTCGAGGCGCTCAAGAGCGCCTCACTGCCGCTGCTGGCATCGATCGGTGCGAAAAACATTCGCTAGAAGTCCGCGCGGCTGAAGCAATGGAGGCGAAACGGGTGGCCGGCGACGCACCCGGCCAGGCTCATGCCGCCTCCGATGGCTCGGCATCGATAAACCGGCGCACCATGCCGGTCGCCAGCGGCGCCGCATACCCCATCGGCATGCACGCCGGCGCGGCGCTGGCCAGCTGGAAGCTCCCTTCCATCATGGCCAGCAAGGCGGCCGCCAGCGCCGCGACGTTGGCCGTGGTCTTGCCGTGCGCGGCCAGGCTGGCCGACAGCAATTCCCGCGCCAGCATCGACTCCGCCGCCAGCGCCTGCTGGTAAGCCAGGCGCACCTCGGGCTGGCGCACCGCTTCCGCGCCGATCACCACCCACGCCGCCACGGCGCTGGCGTCGGCCCCTTCGCCCAGTCCGAGGCGCGCCTCGATGTAGGCGCGCAGGCGCGCATCGGCGTCTCCGGCGTCCTGCGCAAAAACCAGGTAGCGCGCGTGCGCGGCCGCCGCCAGCGCGTTTACCAGCGCCAGCAGGATCTCGCCTTTGCTGTGAAAATGGTAATGCAGCAGGCCGGGCGTGAGGCCCGCACGGCGCGCGACCAGCTGGACGGTGGCCTTTTCGTAGCCATGTTCGGCCATCGTATCGCGCAGGGCGTGTACGATCTGCGCGCGGCGCTGCTCGGAATTGGGCTTTCTCGACATCGTTGGCGGCACTTAAATTGGTTGAACGACCAAATTATACTTGTTTTCCTCGGCCGCTTTCGCTAGCCTAGTCATATTGGGTGAGCAACCAAACAATCGAACGGAGCATACGATGAGCGTAACTCCCCCGAAGGTACTGATGCTGACCGGCGGAATCGGCAGCGGCAAGTCGACCTTCGCGCGCGCTTTCGCCGCGCTGGGCGTGCCCTGCATCGACGCCGATGCGCTGGCGCGCACGGTACATCAGGATCCGGCGCATCCTGCCACGCTGCGCATTGCGCGCGCCTTCCCGCAGGCGATGGCGGCCGATGGCAGCCTGGCGCGCGGCAGCCTGCGCAACATCTTCGCGCGCGACCCGGCCGCCAACGAGGAACTCAAACGCCTCCTGCGCCCGGCGGTGCTGGCGCTGGCCGAAGCCTGAACAGGCCGGCAGCAAACGCCGTACGTGGTGTGGGAATCGGCGCTGGCGACCGACCAGACCCTGCCCGCGGCGCGGGTGCTGGTGATCGATGCGTCCGACGACACGCGCGCCGCGCGCATCGCCCTGCGCAATCCCGGCTGGACGCCCGAACAGGTAGCCAGCATTATCGCCATGCAGCCGCCACGTGCCAACTACCTGGCGCATGCCGACGACGTGGCCGGCAACGACGGCGCCCCGGACGAGGTGCGCACCCTGACCTTGCAACTGCATCGCCGATACACCGACCTGTGGAGCTGAACCTTGAAAAAAATCGCATTCTCCGGCACGCTCGACCCGATCACCAATGGCCACCTGTGGGTGATCGGCGAAGCGCGCGAGCTGGCCGACGAAGTCGTTGTGCTGATCTCCGAAAATCCCTTAAAAAAGCCGCAGTTCGACGTCGCCTCGCGCAAGGACATTGTCGAACGCAGCGTGGCCGCGCAAGGGTGGACCAATGTCAGCGTGGTGCTGGTGCGCGGCGACTACACGGCGCGCGCAGCCAAGCGGCTGGGCATCGACTTCCTGATTCGCGGCATCCGCAACACCTCCGACTTCGATTATGAAAACCTGATCCAGCAAGCCAACGTCGATGTGCTGCACGGCGCGAAAACGCTGTTCGTGATGCCGCCGCGCGACCTGGGGTCGGTCAGTTCGAGTTTTGTGCGTGGCTTGCAGGGACCGGTCGGCTGGCACTGGACCACACGCCAGTTCATGCCGGCGCCGGCCTACGCGGCGTGGATACTGGACTGGCTGCGCAAGGACTGGGACAGCCTGTGGCCGGTCGACGACGCCAACGCCGCGGCCTGGTTCGCGCGCCTGACCGGCGAGAGCGCGTACGGCTCCGGCGCGCGGCCGTACCACAACCTCGATCACCTGGTGCACGGGCTGACCGAGATCACGGTGTGGGCGGCCAACGCCGGCGCCGGCGCGGCGCGGATGGCGGTGCTGAAAAAGGCATTCTGGTTCCACGACGCGGTGTATGGCGGCGGCAGCGGGGCCGGATCGAACGAGGAACAGAGCGCACAGCTGTGGCTCGCCTCAGGCCTGGACGGCGGTGCGGTAGCGGTTGAAGTGGCGAGCCTGATCCGCGCCACCGAGCACCTGGCGCCGCTGGCGTCGCGCCATGCGCTGCAAGACGTGATGCAGGGCGTGGACCTGGCCATCCTGGGCCAGGCCGCCGATGTCTACGACGGCTATGCGCGTTCGGTGCGGGCCGAGTACCGGCATATCGAGGAGATCGATTACCTGGCCGGGCGCGAACGCATCCTGGCGCATTTCCACGCGCAGGCTGTCGCCGGCACGCTGTATCCGGATGCGTACTTCGCGGACCTGTACAAGGAGCGCGCCCGCGATAACCTGGCGCGCGAACTGGCAATGCTGCGCGAGCGCCAGTCGTTTGCGGGCGAATCTCCCTAAGGCATAATCAGCAGCGCGCCGACGCGCGATGGCGTTGCGGGCTAAACTCGCCACTCGCCACTCGCCAAGGAAGTCTTCCGATGCCTGCCCGTTCCAGTATGTCGAATGGGTGCAGATGCTGGCCGGGATGAACCGCGGTCCGAGCAAGCAGATCGTGGCGTGGAATTCGGCGCTGATATACGACATGATCTACACGCAGCCGGTCGTGCATGAATTTCCGCTATTGAAGATGCCGACCCTGCTGCTGATCGGCGAGTATGACAATACCGCCATCGGCAAGGTCCTGGCCCCACCGGAACTGCGCCCAAGGCTGGGGAACTACCGGGTGCTGATGAAGCAGGCCGCGCAAAACATACCAAAGGCGACCCTGGTGTCGTTCGCGAAGCCCGGTCACGCGCCGCAGATGCAGGACCCGGACGCGTTTCATGCGGCTTTGTTGAAAGGAATGGCCAACGCGAAGTAGCCGCCAGCCGCGCTAGCGCGTGGCCAGTACGGCCGTGGAATACGGCGCCAGCACGCGCCATCCCAGGGCCAGGTAGAGCGAGCGTCCCGCCTCGGTTGCGACCAGCAGGCGCTCGGACACGCCGCCCTGTTGCGCCAGCGCGTCCAGCGCCGCCATCAATGCACTGCCGAGGCCTTGGCGTTGATGCGGGGCGAAGGTTTCGATGCGGTCGAACACCGCGGTTGTGCCATGCACCACCACGCGCCCGATCGCGGCCGTCTGCCCCGCCGCATCCACCACGCGGATCACGCAGGCGCCGTGTTCCTTACCGATGCTGGCTTGGTAGCCCGCAGGTAGCGCGCCAGGGGCGCGCATCGCCGTTCGATGCGCCATGAGATAGCGCGCAGCTTCGATCTGCCAGTGCGCGGGAAGCGCAAGCCGCAGCCGGTCGGGATCGACCGCAGCTTTCAGGTAAACGCAGGGCGCGTGGATCTGCGCTGCGCATTCGCGCAGTGCGCACCCGGCGTCGACGAAGACATGACGGCGCAGTTGATCGGGCCATCCGACATCGACCACCAAGCCACCGCCGTGATGCCGTGGCGGCGGCAGTCCGCGCGCCAGGCTCCATCCGGTTAGCCAGCGCTCGAGAAGGCGCAGATCAAGCGCCATTGCACGCTTCCCGGTCAGGGGGGGGTACACGTCGACGCAGAACAGGTCAAGCTCTTCCAACAGCGCGTGTGCGTGATTGTTCACGATGCGTGGTGGGTCGGATGATCGATTGGCTTATTGTATTCGACGTCGTATCCGCCAAGATCGATGCCACGTCGTCACAGCGATCACTACAGATCAGTCAACGCGCAAGCCGCATCCGCCGGCCACCCACGACGGCAAAGACGAACCGACTGGCTCCATGTCGTCGGGATCCATGCTTCCCATATCGACCAGGCATACCTCGCCAGAGGCCAATGCCAGCACGAGCGCTCGTCCCCCGCTGTCGTCGCCAATGGCAAGATAGCCTGGCGCGTATTGTTCGATTTCAATGGTCTCATTGCGTTCGAATAATTCTTCGACCGGATACACCACCAGGCCATTGTCGAACCGCATACCGTTCGCACACGCAAGCAGCTCCCGATACGCATCGGGCAAGCGCATGCCCAGTTGCGCTTCGACCTGCTCGATCGCCGTCCGGGCGGCGGGCGGATTGATGTGGCGAGCGCTCAGGCGATCGATGTTCATGGCAGTTCCTGCAATGGGGCCCCGGTGCGGAAAATGCAAACGGGCCCTGCTGCAAAAGCCGCGATGCGGTTTCTACAGCAGGGCCCGTGTCCGAATGTCAGACCTGACACCGGGTGGGGTGCGGCGGATTATTCTTCCGCGACCACTTTCTTGACGGCGGCTTTTTTGGCCGCCGGTTTTTTGGCGGCCGCCTTCTTGGCAGGCGCTTTTTTTGCCGCCGCCTTCTTGGCCGGCGCGGCTTTTTTCGCCGTGGCCGGCGCCGCTTCGTCGCCACCTTCCGGGTCGGCTACCGCCGCAGCCTTGCCTTTGGCCGGCGCTTTGGCCTTGCGTTCCTCGAACTCGAAGCTGATCTTGCCATCCTTGCCCTTGACCAAAAACGCCTTGAACGGACGCCGCGTGCGCTGCGACACAAAACCCGGCATCAGATCGGTCTTGCCGTCGTTGAGCAGCTTGACCATTTGTTCCGGCAAAATTTCTTGCTGCAAGATGATGCGGCCGCTGCGGAAGTCGCAAGTCTTCGGCTTGGCCACGCTGTGCTCGCACACATACGCCAGGCCCATCTCGAACACGCCGCCGGCGCATTTCGGGCACGGTCCGAGCGCGGTCTGGCCGGTGAAGTCGACGCCTTCGCCATCTTCGCCACCGTCATCGTTCTGGCCGAAATCAAATTCAAGCTTGCAATTTTTGATGTCTTCATCGCGCACGATGCGCAAAATGGCGGCAAACGGACGCCCCATTTTCGAGCGGAATCCCTGCATCGGGCCGATCGTGCGTTTTTCCAGCAACTCTTCAACTTCGGCAATCTCGAACTGGCGGCTGCCAGGCGTCTTGCTCATGTTGAATTCGCATTTGGTGCAGGCGAAACGACGGTAGTTTTCCTTGACCACGCCGCCGCAGTTCGGGCACGGCGTGTGCAGGGTCGCGTAGTCACCCGGAATCGTATCGTTGTTGTATTCCTTGGCGCGCTTGACGATGATTTGCGTCATCTGGGCAATTTCACGCATGAACTCGTCACGCGAAATCTTGCCCTTCTCCATTTGCGACAGCTTGTATTCCCATTCGCCGGTCAGTTCGGGCGCGGTCAGCTCGTTCACGCCGAGGCCGCGCAACAAGGTCATCAGCTGGGATGCCTTGGCCGTCGGAATCAGTTCTCGCCCTTCGCGCAACAGGTAGCGCTCGCCCAGCAAGCCTTCGATAATGGCCGCGCGCGTCGCTGGCGTGCCCAGGCCCTTGCCGGCCATGGCGTCGCGCAGTTCGTCGTCGTCGATCAGCTTGCCGGCGCCTTCCATGGCCGACAGCAAGGTCGCTTCCGAGTAGCGCGCGGGCGGCTTGGTGACCAGGGCATTCGGGCTGACTTTTTCGGTCTGCACTTTTTCGCCCTTGGCTACCGGCACCAGGTTGCCGCCGGTGTTGTCGTCCTTGTCGCTGTCGGTCGAGGCTTCCTTGCCGTAGATCGCCAGCCAGCCCGGATTGGTCATGACCTTGCCTTCAGTTTTGAACTGGTGGCCGGACACTTCGGTAAAGCGGGTGGTGACCTGGAATTCGGCAGGCGGGAAGAACACGGCCATGAAGCGGCGCGTCACCAGGTCGTACAGTTTCTGTTCCGGCTCCGATAAATTCTTCGGCGCCAGGGTGGTCGGAATGATCGCGAAGTGATCCGAGATCTTGGTGTTGTCGAAAATGCGCTTGTTCGGCTTGACCCAGCCCTTGTCGCTGATCTGCTTGGCGAACTGGTGATAGTTATTGTTCTCCGCCAGGCTCACCATGGTGTCCTTGACGGTGTTGATGTAGTCTTCCGGCAGATGGCGCGAGTCGGTACGCGGGTAGGTCAATACCTTGTGCTTTTCGTACAGCGCCTGGGCCAGTCCGAGCGTGTTCTTGGCCGAAAAGCCGAACCGGCCGTTCGCTTCGCGCTGCAGGCTGGTCAGGTCGAACAAGGCCGGCGCCATCGAGGTGGTCGGCTTCGATTCTTCCGTTACATTGCCCTGGCGGCCCTTGCAGGCCATCGCGATGCTGTCGGCGGCCGCGCGGCTCCACAGGCGCTCGGAGCGCTTCTCGGGGTCGTTCTCGTCCTTCTTGAAGGCCTGGTCGAGCCAGCGCCCTTCGTAGATACCGGCGGCGCACACGAACTCGGCGCGCACTTCCCAGTAGTCGCGCGAGATGAATTTCTTGATCTTGTCTTCGCGCTCGACCACGATCGACAGGGTCGGCGTTTGCACCCGGCCCACGGTGGTCAGGTAAAAGCCGCCTTCCTTCGAGTTGAAGGCGGTCATGGCGCGGGTGCCGTTGATGCCGATCAGCCAGTCCGCTTCGGAGCGGCAGCGCGCGGCGTCGGCCAGCGGCAGCATTTCTTCATCGCTGCGCAGTTGCGTGAAGCCGTCGCGGATCGCGCCCGGCGTCATCGATTGCAGCCACAGGCGCTTGATCGGCTGCTTGGCCTTGGCGTTTTGCGCGATCAGGCGGAAAATCAGCTCGCCTTCGCGCCCGGCATCGCATGCGTTGATGAGTTGGGTGACATCCTTGCGCTTGATCAGCTTGTTCAAGACCTTGAGGCGGGCCTCGGTCTTGGCGATCGGGTTGAGCGCGAAATACGGCGGAATCATGGGCAGGTGGGCAAAGCTCCACTTGCCGCGCTTGACGTCGTGCTCTTCCGGCACCGCGATTTCCAGCAGGTGGCCGACGGCCGACGACAGGACGTACTCGTCCGATTCGAAGTACTCATCGTGCTTGGTGAAGCCGCCCAGCGTCTTGGCGATATCGTTCGCGACGGAGGGCTTCTCGGCGATGATGAGGGTTTTGGTCATAGGTTTTCTCGTCGTACTATATTAAGTGGTTCGGCCCGCGCATCATACATGCTTGGCCGCAGCAGGCGGGATTTTGCCGTCCCTGATATCGAAATTGTAACAACCCGATAGAGCGGCCAATGATAAGCGGGTTGCCGGGAAATCCGCAAGTAGCCACTGCATGCCAAAAGCCAGAATCGTGCCGGCAGCGGGGGAAAGCGTTGCTTGGAAGGGAAAACGGGACGCCGCCGGCGCGGGCCGGACGGCGCGGCCGAACGGCGCGGCCGAACGGCGCGGCCGGACTCAATGCAGCAAGCGCGGGGCCTGCTCGTCGTCGGAGCCGAACAGGTCGTCGAACATCAGCGCGTCCGGTTCCTTCCCCTGGCTCCACAACAGCATCAACACGATGATCTTGAGCTTGCCGAGGCCCACCGGCGACTCTTCCAGCGCCAGCGCGCGTTCGATCACGATTTCGCGCTGCACGGGGCTGAGCACGCCCGCGCTTTCGAGGAACTGGATGAAGCCGACCGCCGAACTGCCCAGGGCGTCGTATTCGCGCTGCACGTAAAAGCGCGTGCCGCTCGAGGTGAACGCCAGGGTCGCTTCGGCGCCCGCCATTTCGGTCAGGTCGGTCAGCCACACGAGCGCTTCCGAGATCTCGACATCGTCGAAACCGACAGCAGACAGCTTACGCGCCAACGCGGCCGGCTCGGGGCAGGCATCGGGGCGGTAGTACGTCTCGTAAAGGTAGACCAGGATATCGAACATGGCTCTACTCTATCAGTTAAGTTCGTTAAAACACAAGCCCGTCCGTGCGCCTCTTGCGCCCCGCAGAGCCGATTTTTTAGCGCTTTACACGCTGGAACAATCCGCCCGGCAATCGTTCGAGATGACCGGCAAGTTCCAGCGCCAGCAAGCGGCCCGCCAGCGCCGCCGGATCGCTGCCGACCAGCGCGCCGAGCGCATCGGCGCCGACCGGATCGTAGCCGAGCGCGTCGAGCAGCGCGCGCTGCGCGGCGGGCAAGGATGCGCTGCTGTCGGCTTGACGCGCCAGGGTGGCCAGCGGCGCCACGCGCAGCGGGATCAGGATGTCGTCGACGCAGTCGACCAGGGTGGCGCCCTCGCGGATCAGGCTGTGGCAGCCTTTTGAGAGCGGCGCATGGATCGAGCCGGGAATGGCGAACACGTCGCGGCCCTGATCGAGCGCCAGCCTGGCCGTGATCAGCGAACCGGAGTTGGCGGCCGCCTCGACCACCAGCACGGCGCAGCACATGCCGCTGATCAGGCGGTTCCGGCGCGGGAAGTTGGCGGGCGTCGGCCCGCTGCCGAGCGGGTACTCACTGACCACGCAGCCCTCTTGCGCAATGCGGCGCGCCAGCGCTTCGTTGCGGCTCGGATAGATGCGGTCGGCGCCGGTGCCGGTCACGGCCACGGTCGAGCCCGGACCGCGCAAGCCGCCCTCATGCGCGCTAGCATCGATCCCGAGCGCCAGGCCGGACACGATGGTCAGGCCGGCCGCGCTCAGCGCGCTGGCGAAGGCGCGCGCATTGGCCGCGCCCTGCCCGGTCGCATTGCGGCTGCCGACGATGGCCACGGCCGGCGCCGACAACAACGCGACCCGGCCGCACGCGTACAACAGCAGCGGCGGCATGGCCAGCTCGCGCAGCAGCGGCGGAAAAGCGGGGTCGTCGGGGGTGAGTAGGTGGTGGCTGGGGTCGGCCAGCCAGTCGACTACGGTGTCGAGGTAGGCGGCGCAAGCGTACGGCATCGGCTCGCACAAGGCGCGCGCGACGCTGTCGGAGACAATTGCGCGCAAGGCCAGGTGGGAAGCGCTGAAGATGGACTGCGGGGTGGAAAAGCGCGCAAGCAGGCGCTGCGCCGTCACGGCCCCCACGCCCGGTGTTTGCTCCAGGCGTACCCAGGCAGCCAGGCGCGCGGCCTGGCTGAGGGGGTTGGCGGGGTCCGTGTCTTGCACGGCGGTATTACTCCGGTGATCTGGCCACGTCGCCGATTTTCACCGGGTCGGTTACCTGCATGATCAAGCCGTACGATACACGGTTGAACACACGGAAAATGAACAAGGTGCCGGACTGCTCGTCAGGCAACTTGATCATCGTTTTCTCGGTGCCCAGGATGCCTTTTCTCGGCGCGCCCGGGTCGGCCACCGTTCTGCCCAGAGTGTACAACTGCAGCACGGTGCCGACATCGATTCCGTCAAGCTTGCCGCGGTTAACGCTCACTACCTGGTTCTGGCCGGCATGGGTCACGCCCGAATAGATGCCCATGATGCGCGCGTCGACCCGTTGATCGGGCGGGTGCGGCATGTAGTTGCGCATGACGGTCGGCGGCGCCGGAATCAACAGGTCGCCCACGCCGATTTCCTGCTTGGAACTGGCCACCACGAAGGTGTGCGCGTCGACGCCCGGCCTGGCTTCGGCGAACAGCTTGGCCGTGCCCAGGTACACCGCTTCATAGGCGAGCAGCTTGCCGGTTTCCGGATCCTTGAGCGGGGTGCCCGGACGGAATACCTGGAAGGAACTGCCGCCCTTGAGGTCGCCGCGCACATAAATCTTGTCGTCCTGGCCGAGGAAGACGTGCCCATCCTGGGCCGCGGCGATGCGCGGCGAGCCCTTCAGTTCGTCGGCTTCGACGATCAGCGGCTGCGACAGGAACGGCTCGATCACGCCGGCCGGAATGGCCTGGATCGCATCCTTGCCCAAGCCTTCGGTACGGATCTGGGGCGACAGGCGCAAGGTGCCATTGGCGCTGCCCGAGCCATCGCCGCTACCCGGACGGGACAGCGACAAGCGGTTGTTCTTGCGGTCGAAGTACACGATCTGACCCGGATAAATCCAGTGCGGATTGCGGATTTCTTCCTTGTTCAAACCCCACACCTGGGGCCAGCACCACGGGTGCTGCAAGAACTTGCCGGAAATGTCCCACAAGGTATCGCCCTTGACCACCACGTGCTGGTCAGGAGCGTTGGGCCGGAATTCGCAGGTGGCCGCTTGGGTCGGGGCTGCGAGCAGTCCCGCAAAAAGCGCCACAACCGCTACGCGGACGCCGACTGTGCTAAAATTTTTCATTGAGATGTCCGTAAAGTGCGGCATTAACACGGAATTGCTAGCTGGACACGTCACCTTGCCAGCCACAGCGCAAGAGACAGCGCGATTTAACGCTACCCTATCGACGATATCGATGATAAGGCTTGCCGAACTGGATCAAATTCTGCACATAAATCCTTGAACTAGCAAGAAAAACCATGCTCAACCCGGTTGCGGGTCTGTTGTGTTTTTGTTGTGTTTTAGAATTCTTATGCGTATGAGCACTTGAAATTATCACCGAATTGTTATCGAAATTACTAGACCTATGGCAATACTGAATATTCTCCGCTACCCAGACGCACGCCTGCACAAGGTGGCCAAGCCGGTCACCGAATTCGGCGAGCGCCTCAGCAAACTGGTGGCCGACATGGCCGAGACCATGTACGACGCGCCCGGCGTGGGCCTGGCCGCGAGCCAGGTTGACGTACACGAGCAACTGATCATTGTCGATACGTCCGAGACCAAGGACGACCTGCGCGTCTTCATCAACCCGCAGATCATCTGGGCCAGTGCCGAAAAGCAAGTCTACGATGAAGGCTGCTTGTCGGTGCCGGGCATTTACGACGGTGTGGAGCGCCCTGCGCAAGTGAAGGTCAGCGCGCTCGACGCCAACGGCAAGCCGTTCGAATTCAGCGCCGATGGCTTGATGGCGGTCTGCATCCAGCACGAGATGGACCATTTGATGGGCAAGGTGTTCGTCGAATACCTGTCGCCGCTCAAGCGCAACCGGATCAAGGCCAAGATGCTCAAGGAAGAGCGCGGGATCGAACGCGAAGCGGCGTTGCGGGCGGCGGGTCGCCGGCACTAAAGGCGGGCGGCCAGCCGTCGCCGTCCTCGTCGAACCGTCGTTCCCGCGAAGGCGGGAACCCAAGTCCGTTGCCCGGTCCCCGGCTGCGCCGATCACTTGGGTTCCCGCCTGCGCGGGAACGACGGTTTTTCGCGTTGCTGCCGTGTTCTGCGCTGATGGCGGCCAGTCCGTTTGTACTTTGAACTGTTTAACCCAGGAACCCCATGAAAATCATCTTCGCCGGCACGCCGGAGTTCGCCGCCGTCGCCCTCCAGGCCCTGCATGAGGCCGGCTTCGAGATTCCGCTGGTGCTGACCCAGCCCGACCGTCCCGCCGGGCGCGGCCTGCAATTGCACGCATCAAGCGTCAAGCAATACGCCCTGGCCCACGGCATCGAGGTGCTGCAGCCGCTCTCCCTGCGCCTCGACAGCAAGGACCCCGAACGCGCCGCCCAGGCCGCCGTCGCGCACGCACGCCTGCTGGCCACCGACTACGACGTGATGGTGGTCGCCGCCTACGGCCTGATTCTCCCGCGCAGCACGCTCGACATCAAGCCCTGCATCAATATCCACGGTTCCCTGCTGCCGCGCTGGCGCGGCGCCGCGCCGATCCACCGCGCCATCGAAACGGGCGACCTGGAAACCGGCGTGACCATCATGGAGATGGAAGAAGGCCTCGACACCGGCCCCATGCTGCTGATGGAAAGGGTGGCGATTCTGCCGACCGACACCACCGCCACCCTGCACGACACCCTGGCCGCCCTGGGCGCGCGCATGATCGTCGAGGCCCTGCGCGCGCGCGCCGCCGGCGCCCTGCACCCGGTGCCGCAGCCGGCCGACGGCGTGACCTACGCCGCCAAGATCAGCAAGGAAGAAGCGGCGCTCGATTTTTCCCTGTCGTCAAACGAGCTGGCCCGCAAGATCCGCGCTTTCAACCCCTTCCCCGGCGCGCACACCGAGCTCAACGGGGTAATCATCAAGATCTGGGGCGCCGAAGCGCTGGAAGCGGGCAGCGATGCGCCGCCGGGACAGGTGCTGGCGGCCGACGCCCAGCACGGCATCATCGTCGCCTGTCGACAAGGCACCTTGCGCCTGACTGAACTGCAAAAACCCGGCGGCAAGCGCTTGCCTGCGGCCGAGTTTCTTAAGGGATTCCCTTTGGACGGACTCAGCCTGGACTGAGCCACCCTGCCGGCGCCAGCTTATTGCTGGCCTGCGTCGCGCTCGGCCTGCTGCGCTTGCATATGTTCGCGCAAGATCTGGTTGATGCGGGTCTGGTAACCCGGACCTGCGGACTTGAACCATTTCAGCATATCCACATCGAGGCGGATCGTGACGATCTGCTTGAGCGGCGCGGCGGCCGATGGGCGCGCAACGGTGCTGGCGTCACCGTTCTGCATGGATGCTGGCTCGGACCAGCTGGTTTGAAAATCATCGTTCATGTTTGTGTTCCCCGTAAAGACGCACTGCGGCGTCATCGAAGCGATTGTCGTCTTCGCATGTAACGCAAAGATTGCAGACACCTCACGTTTTGTATCGTCTTGTATCAAGTCACTATTTAAATACAAAACGATACAAAGCGAACTCATCAATTGCCCTCCGGGAAACCAAACGCGTACGATGCCGTATAATTTTAGACCCGGTCCACACCGGTTCCGACCCGCCCATTGAAAGCACAATCATGACTACCCATCCCGCCATGTCCACGACTGAAACCCGGCTGCGCGACATCCTGTCGCGCCGGATCATGATCCTCGATGGCGCGATGGGCACCATCATCCAGCAGTACAAACTGGACGAAGCAGCCTACCGCGGCGGCCCGGACGGCAGGTTTGCCGGTTTTGCGGCCCCGGCCGGCAGCGGTGCGCGCGAGCTTTTCGTCAAGGGCAACAATGAATTGCTGACCCTGACCCAGCCGCACATCATCGGCGAGATCCACGAGCGCTACCTCGCCGCCGGCGCCGACCTGATCGAAACGAACACCTTCGGCGCCACCACCATCGCCCAGGACGACTATCACATGGGCCACCTGGCGCGCGAGATGAACGTGGCCGCCGCCAGGCTGGCGCGCGCCGCCTGCGACAAGTACAGCACCCCGGACAAGCCGCGCTTCGTGGCCGGCGCGCTCGGGCCGACCCCGAAAACGGCCTCGATCTCGCCCGACGTGAACGACCCGGCCGCGCGCAACGTCACCTTCGACCAATTGGTCGCCGCCTACCACCAACAGGTGGGCGGCCTGGTCGAAGGCGGCTCGGACGTGCTGCTGGTCGAAACCATCTTCGACACCCTCAACTGCAAGGCGGCGCTGTTTGCGATCGACCTGTATTTCGACGAGAATCCGGCCATCGAACGGCTGCCGATCATGATTTCCGGGACCGTCACCGACGCCTCGGGACGGATTTTGTCGGGCCAGACTGTGCCCGCCTTCTGGAACTCGGTGCGCCACGCCAAGCCGCTGACGATTGGCCTGAACTGCGCGCTGGGCGCGGCCCTGATGCGCCCCTACGCTGAAGAACTGTCGCAAATTGCCGACACCTTTGTCTGCATCTACCCGAACGCCGGCCTGCCCAACCCGATGAGCGACACCGGTTTCGACGAACTGCCGGCCGACACCTCGTCGCTGCTGCGCGAATTTGCCGACAGCGGCTTTATCAACATCGCCGGCGGCTGCTGCGGCACCACCCCCGACCACATCAAGGCGATCGCCGACATGCTGGCCACCACCGCGCCGCGCGCGGTCCCAAGCATCCCGGTGGCGCAGCGCCTGTCGGGCCTCGAGCCGTTCACCATCGACCAGGACTCCCTGTTCGTGAACGTCGGCGAGCGCACCAACGTGACCGGCTCCAAGGCCTTTGCGCGCATGATTCTAAATGAGCAGTACGACGAAGCGCTGTCGGTGGCGCGCCAGCAGGTGGAAAACGGCGCCCAGGTCATCGACATCAACATGGACGAGGCGATGCTCGACTCGAAGGCGGCCATGGAACGCTTCTTGAACCTGATCGCGTCCGAACCGGACATTTCGCGCGTGCCGATCATGATCGACTCGTCCAAGTGGTCGGTGATCGAAGCGGGCCTCAAATGCGTGCAGGGCAAGGCCATCGTCAATTCCATCTCGATGAAGGAAGGCGAAGAAGAATTCATCCGCCAGGCGCGCCTGTGCCGCCGCTACGGGGCCGCCGTGATCGTGATGGCCTTCGACGAACAGGGCCAGGCCGATACCTTTGCGCGCAAGACCGAGATCTGCGCGCGCGCCTACAAGGTGCTGACCGAACAGGTGGGCTTCCCGCCCGAAGACATCATCTTCGACCCGAACATCTTTGCCATCGCCACCGGCATCGAAGAACACAATAACTACGCGGTCGACTTCATCAACGCCACGCGCTGGATCAAGGACAAGCTGCCGCACGCGAAAATCTCGGGGGGCGTCTCGAACGTGTCGTTCAGCTTCCGCGGCAACGACCCGGCGCGCGAAGCGATCCACACCGTGTTCCTGTACCACGCCATCAAGGCCGGCATGACCATGGGGATCGTCAACGCCGGCATGATGGGCGTGTACGACGACATCGCGCCCGAATTGCGCGAGCGGGTCGAAGACGTGGTGCTGAACCGCCGGATTGATTCCACCGAGCGCATGATCGAGATCGCCGGCACCCTGAAGGCCGGCGACAAGCAGGATGTGCAGACCCTGGCCTGGCGCGAAGGCACGGTGCAGCAGCGCCTCTCGCACGCGCTGGTACACGGCATCACCCAGTGGATCGTGGAAGACACCGAAGAAGCGCGCCAGGAACTGCTGCACAACGGCGGGCGCCCGATCCACGTGATCGAAGGAGCGCTGATGGACGGCATGAACGTGGTCGGCGACCTGTTCGGACAAGGCAAGATGTTCCTGCCGCAGGTGGTGAAATCGGCGCGCGTCATGAAGCAGGCCGTGGCCCACCTGATTCCCTTCATCGAAGAAGAAAAACTGCTGGAAGAAAAACGCACCGGCATTGTCGCCAAACCGAAGGGCAAGATCGTGATCGCCACCGTCAAGGGCGACGTGCATGACATCGGCAAGAACATCGTTTCCGTGGTCCTGCAGTGTAATAACTTCGAAGTCGTGAACATGGGCGTGATGGTGCCCTGCTCCGAAATCCTGGCGCGCGCCAAGGTCGAAAACGCCGACATGATCGGCCTGTCGGGCCTGATCACGCCGTCGCTCGAAGAGATGGCCCACGTGGCCAAGGAAATGCAGCGCGACCCGCACTTCCGCATGCTGAAGATTCCGCTGCTGATCGGCGGCGCCACCACCAGCCGCGCCCACACGGCGGTCAAGATCGCCCACAACTACGACGGTCCCGTGGTGTACGTGCCGGACGCCTCGCGTTCGGTGTCGGTGGCGCAGTCGCTGCTCACGCCCGAGAGCCGCGACCAGTACATCGACGACATCGCCCAGGATTATGTGCGCATCCGCGAGCAGCACGCCAACAAGAAAGCGCTGCCGATTTTGTCGCTGGCGGCCGCGCGCGCCAACAAGATGGCGCTGGCGTTCGAGCCGGTGCGGCCCAAATTCATCGGCCGCCGCGAATTCAAGAACGTCGACCTGGGTACCCTGGCCAGGTATATCGACTGGGGTCCGTTCTTCCAGACCTGGGACCTGGCCGGTCCCTTCCCCGCGATCCTGAGCGACGAGGTGGTCGGCGAAGCGGCCTCGAAGGTATTCGAAGAAGGCCAGGCGCTGCTCAAGAAAATCATCGAGGGGCGCTGGCTGACGGCCAACGGCGTGGTGTCGCTGATGCCGGCCAACAGCGTCAATGACGACGATATCGAGGTCTATACGGACGACACGCGCGCCACGGTGGCGTTCACGTATTACGGTTTGCGCCAGCAGGGCGTGAAACCGCTGGTCGATGGCGTGCAGCGCCCGAACCAGTGCCTGGCCGATTTTATCGCGCCAAAAGCGTCGGGCATCAAGGATTATATCGGCATGTTTGCGGTGACCAGCGGGCTGGGAATCGAAAAATACGAAAAGCGGTTTGAAGATGCGCACGACGATTATTCGTCGATCATGCTCAAGTCGCTGGCGGACCGCTTGGCCGAAGCGTTCGCCGAATACATGCACGAGCGCGTGCGCACCGACTTGTGGGGGTATGCGGCGGGCGAGAACCTGACGAATGAAGAGATGATCGGCGAGCGCTATGCGGGGATTCGCCCGGCCCCCGGTTATCCGGCCTGCCCGGAGCATACGGTGAAAGCCGCGATGTTCAAGGTGCTGCAGGCGCAGGAGATCGGCATGGAATTGACCGAGTCGTTCGCCATGTTCCCGGGCGCGGCGGTATCGGGTTTCTATTTCGCGCACCCGGAAGCGAAGTATTTCGTGGTCGGGAAGATCGGCGAAGACCAGTTGAACGACATGGCCAAACGGCGTGGCGTGCCGAAAGAAGACCTGGAACGCTGGCTGGCGCCGAATTTGTCGTAGCAGCGCGTCGCTGCTGCGACGCAGGCAGGCAACACACCTTGCCATCGTTGCGGCAATCGCCGCGTCGTTCCCGCGCAGGCGGGAACGACGCGGCGCCCGGCGAATCGTGCTCAGATCGCGTAACGCACCACCTTGTCGCTCCACTCGAAGGCAGCCACTTCCAGTTCGATCAGTTCTTCGCTGGAAATCGCCAGTTCGCGCAGCGCGGGCAGCACCTGCTCATCCGACTCTTCCATGCGCTCGATGCACTCGGCCAGGTGCAACAGGTCGCCGAAAAAGCCGCGGCGCCCCAGCAGCGCGTGTACTACCTCGTCGATGACGGGAATCTGCTCGACGATGACCGTCATCGGCATCCCGAACAAGGCATCCATCAGCGACATGATGCCGACGGTGAAGGCGATCTCGGCCACGTTGCGCTGGCCGGGACGCAGGCGCTGCGCCAGCAATTCGAGCAGGCGCCCGCGCGTGGTGGCAAGCAACAACAGCGGCGTCATGCTGTTGCCGCCGCGCGAAGGCTCGGCGTACAGCATGATCTGCAGCCAGCGCTGCAACTGGCGGCGGCCGAGAATGGTCACCGCCTGGCTGATCGAATCGATGCGGTGGCGCATGCCGATGGCGGGCGTGTTGACCAGGCGCAGCAGGTTGAGCGCCAGGGTCACGTCGCGCTTGACCGCCCGTTCGATCTCGATATTGTCGGCGTCCGAAGTCACCAGGCCCATCAATTCGAGCAGCGCCAGCTGGGATGGCGACAGCTTGCGCCCGCTGATCACGGCCGGCCGGGCAAAATAGTAGCCCTGGAAATAGTCGAACCCCAGGCCGAGGCAGAGCTCGAATTCCTCGCGCGATTCGACCTTTTCGGCGATCAGCTTCTTTTTTTCGCGCTTGAAACGGGGCGCGGCTGCAGTCAAGCCGGACAGCGGCATGGTGCGCACGTCGAGCTTGACGTATTCGACCATTGGCAACAGCTGTTGCACTTCGGGCGCATCGAGGCGTACATCGTCGAGCGCAAAGCGAAAGCCGTGTGCGCTCAGGTCGGCAATACGGTCGAGCAGCGCCTGCTTGACCACCATGCTCTCGACGATTTCCAGCACTACCCGCTCGCGCGGAAGGAACACGAAAATGTCGCTCATCAGCACTTCAGCGTCGACATTCAGGAAACCGAGCGCATCGCCGATGACTTTTTCCAGGCCCAGCTGGGCGGTGTGGGCAATCACGGTGGCGGTGGCGACGACATCGTTGTCGATCTCGGCCGATTCGCCTGCCGCGTTGCGGAAAAGCATTTCGTAACCGTACAAACCTTGTTGTCGGTCGAGGATCGGCTGGCGCCCCAGGTAGAAATCACGCACGGGCATCTGTTGCGCCATGAGGTCGGATTCGGCGTCGTGGCTCATCTGTCCTGTAAATATCAATAATAACAGCCGGTAATGTAACCTAATTAATACCAGTGCGTGGAGGAAATACTTATCGCTCCTGTATTGACATTCCATCCACAAACACTTTGAATTCGCCGGGCGCGAAGGCGGTCCACTGTTCGTTGGTGGTGAGCGGTTCGGTAACGATGATGGCTACCCGATCTTCCGGGGTCGTGACTTGAGAAAAATCAACACTGACATCTTCATCGGACAGGCTGGCGGTTACAAAAGGATGCTGGCGCACCACATAATGCAGCTTGGTGGAGCAATGCACGAACAGGGCCGAACCGTCCGACAGCATCAGGTTGAAAGTGCCGTGCAGGGCCACCGCGGCCACCAGTTCCTGCAATGCCGCGCGCAGCACGGGCAGCGCGGGGGCGCTGTCGCCGAAGCGGCTGCGCAATTCCTGGAGCAGGAAGCAAAAGGCTTTTTCGCTGTCGGTGCTGCCGACCGGACGGTAGGGGCCGTTCAGGGTCGGTGCGAACTCCTTCAGGTCGCCATTGTGGGCGAACACCCAGTAGCGGCCCCACAGTTCGCGCACGAAAGGATGGCAGTTTTCCAGCGCAACATGGCCCTGGGTCGCCTTGCGGATGTGCGCAATGACATTTTTGGACTGGATGGGATAGCGCTTGATCAGTTCGGCCACAGGCGATTCCACCGCCGCCTGGTGGTCGACGAAATGGCGCACGCCGGCGCCCTCGAAGAAGGCGATGCCCCAGCCATCGTGGTGGGTATCGGTGCGGCCGCCGCGCATGGCGAAGCCGGTAAAGCTAAAAACAATGTCCGTAGGGACATTGCAGTTCATTCCGAGGAGTTGGCACATGGCGCAAGAATACCATGTTCGGACGGCAATTCGGGACGACTGCCGCCGTGGGCGGCGACCTGGCTTGCCGCTTCCTGTCCGCCAGCGGCAGACAGGACGGTGAAACGATGCCGGCTCTGTTCCAGAGCCTGCAAACACAAGTGCAATTAGTGCAACAACACAGCTTGGCTCATCAGCGAGTCATACGAGCCCAGGAAGTCATCGATCTCTTCCATGGTCGGTTCGCTGGCGATCAGGTTGTTGACGTCGCGCCTGAACGATTGCGCAAGTTTGCCGCCGATAAATGCTTCGCGACGACCCGATTTGTCGACGATTTCATAGCCGCCGAAGCGCAAGGCTTCGAGATTGTGATCGACGCCGAATTCGACCACACTGTACTGTTCACTGTTGTAGATCATGTTCATGATTGCTCCTTCACTCGATCAGACGTTCCACTGTGCTCAACAAGGCAGGTGGGGCTATGCGGACCGATTTTCAAGTGCGCAGGTCCGCTGTCAGTTCCAACAGCTGATCGTATGGCGGCTCTTGCAGCCACGATCGCAACTGATCAAGGTGGTCCGTGGCGGCCAGCCCGATGAACAGCAGCTCGGGGCGCAGACGCAGGATCCGGTTTAATGTTACACGCAAAACGAGATTGCCGGTGCAGCAAAGGCAGCCGGGCGCGATGCGGTACACATGCAGGGAGTCGGAAGGAGAGAGCAAGGTTTGGCCGGATGGCAAGCCTTCGAGCACGACGGCGACCAGCCCGCGCGGCGGGCCGGCGTGCGCCAGGCGCGCCGCGACGGCCGCCTCGCGCTGCGCCGCCGGGCCGCCCGTGACCAGGGTCAGGGCGGTCCGGCGCGCAAGGGGTGTACTCATCCGTTCTTTTTAGCCAGCTTGCCCGGCTCGACGCCGAGTTGCTTGAGCTTGCGGTACAGGTGAGTGCGTTCCAGCCCGGTTTTTTCGGCCACGCGGGTCATGCTGCCTCCCTCGCGCCCCAGATGATGCTCGAAGTACATGCGCTCGAAGGCGTCGCGCGCCTCGCGCAGCGGCAGGTCGAAACTGAGGTTGAAACCGTGCCCTTCCCCGTTCGGCATGCCGCCCATGCGCGGCGCGATGGCCGATTGCGGGGTTTGCGCCGAAAACATGGCCGAGGCCGTCATCGGGCTTTCCTCGGGCTGGGGCGCGAGCATCGGACGCGGCGCGATCACCGGCGCGCGCACCACTTCCTGGGCCCGTGTCAGGCCCTGCTGCACCGCCTTGAGCAGTTTTTGCAGCGCGATCGGCTTCTCGAGGAAGTTAAGCGCGCCGATCCGGGTTGCCTCGACCGCCGTATCGATGGTCGCGTGACCGGACATCATGATGACCGGCATGGTCAGCAAGCCGTCGCGCTGCCACTCCTTGAGCAGGGTGACGCCATCGGTGTCCGGCATCCAGATATCGAGCAGCACCAGGTCCGGTGCCCCCGCCGCGCGCGCATCGCGCGCCTGCTGCGCGTTTTCAGCGAGCGTGATTGCATGGCCTTCGTCGCCCAAGATTTCCGAGAGTAACTCCCGGATACCCATTTCATCATCAACTACGAGAATGTTTGCCATGTGTTTGCCTTCCTCTTTTTTCCCGCTCCAATGGCATGCAGCGCATACCGCTCACAGCCGCGATTTTATTCTTAGTTCAACGCTTGTGCCACAACGCTGGCCGGTGCTAACTTTAACAGTAAAATCAACACTGACGCGCCAGTTCCGTCACTCCGGTTCTGTATCTCGATCTTGCCGCCGTGTTCATCGATGATTTTCTTCACCATCGGCAGTCCCAGGCCGGTTCCGCGCACCTTCGAGGTCACATACGGCTCGAATGCGCGCGACAGGATTTTAGGGGCGAATCCCGGCCCGTTATCGACAATCGACAAGCGCACCGCAGTGCCGGCCCCGTTCGCGCCGTGGTAATGAATCGCCTCGGTGGTGATATCGATGCGCGCCGCCGGTGCATCGGGGCCGCGCTCGCTCATCGCATCCTGGGCGTTTTGCAGCAGGTTATGGATCACCTGGCGCAATTGGGTCGCATCGCCCATCACCGATGGCAGCTTGTCGGCCAGCTCGGCATGAATAATATCGCTTTCATCGCCGGATAGGTATAAATGCAAGATTTCGCCCACCAGCGCGTTCAGGTCGAGCTTGTCGAGCACGGCCGGCGGCGCCTTGGCATAGTCGCGGAAATCGTCCACCATGCGCTTCATGGCGTCGACCTGGTTGACGATGGTGGCGGTACTCTTGTTGAGCAGGTCGCGGTCGGTCCCTTGCAGGCGCGACTCGAGCTTCATCTGCATGCGCTCGGCCGAGAGCTGGATCGGCGTGAGCGGGTTTTTGATCTCGTGCGCCAGGCGCCGCGCCACTTCGCCCCAGGCCATCGAGCGCTGCGCCGAGATCACATCCGAAATATCGTCGAACACCACGATGTAGCCGCTGCCGGCGCCCACCGGCAGGCGCGAGCCGCGCGCCAGCAGGGTGATGTCATGGTCGTCGTTGGTGCCGAGCCGGCGCGGGATTTCGATCTCCTGCTGCCAGTGGGTGCGCTTGCGCGCCGAACCGGCCGCGCTCTGCGCGCTCTGGGTCGAAAAGGCCTTGGCGATGGCTTGCGCGAACACCTCCAGCCCGTCGATCGCGGCCAGCGCCATGCCCATGTGGCCGGCCACGTCGTGCTGCAGGATGCGCTCGACCGCCTCGTTCGAACTGACCAGTTTCGAATCGGCGTCCAGCACGATCACCCCGGCCGACATATTCTCGAGCACCGATTCGAGGTGCGCCTTGGCGCTCTGCAGGGCGGCGCGGTTGCGCTCGACCGCGCTGCGCGCCTCGAACAGCTGGCCGGTCATGGTGTTGAACGATTGCGTGAGCGTGCCCAGTTCGTCCGAGGTGGCCACGATCGGGCGCGGCGACAGGTCGCCCTCGGCCACCGCGCGCGTGCCCTCGGCCAGCACCAGCAGCGGCTGCGCCAGTTTACCGGCGATCACAAAGGCGCTGGCGATCGCCCCGAAGATCGCCAGCAGCAAGGTCAAGGTGAGCGTTTCGATATACATCTTGCGCAAGCCGGTGCGCGCCACGAAGCGCTCCTGGTACTCGCTGTAGGCGGTGCGCAGCACCTCGGCGTTGAGCGCCAGCTTGACCGGCACCGCCTGGATCAGCTGCAAAAAGCGCGGCGACGCCCCGGGCGGCTCGGGAATGGCCAGCACCACGCGCAGGCGCAGGCTGGTGGCGCCATCGAGCGCGCCCGGCACGCCCCCGTGGTTGCCGCTGGCATCCTTGAAGTCGCGCTCCACCCCGCCCTCGGCCACCGAATACCCGCCCGGCATCACCGCCTGCAACAGCATGGCCGGCGTCGGCAGGTCGGCCTTCAGGTCGACCCGCGGGGCGGCCGCGCTGGTGATCGATTTGCCGTCCTGGCCGATGATGACCGCGCTCAGCATCCCCTCCTGCTCCCGCACCAGGCGCGTGAGGATATCGTGCGACGCGACTTCTTCCTGGCCGGCGATGGTGGCCGCGCTGATCTCGCCGATGGCCCCCAGTTCGCTGCGCGCCTGGTCGAGCGCGGCCACGCCCAGGCTCACGCCCGATTCGAGCGCCGCCTCGATCTTTACGTTGAACCACGACTCGATCGAGTTCGACACGAACTGCACCGACACCAGGAAGATGACCAGCCCCGGCAAGATGCCGATGCCGGCGAACAGCACCACCAGGCGCGTCATCAGGCGCGAGCCGAACTTGCCGCTCTTGTAGCGCACATACAGGCGCGCCAGCGCCACCACCACGAACACCAGCAGCGCGCCGGCCACGGCCGCGTTCAGGCCGAGCAGCCAGGTATAGTAACGGTCGAAAAAGCCCGAATTGTCGGAGGCGGAGGCGAGCAGGAACAGCAGGATGCTGACGACGGCGGCGCCGACCATCACGGCATAGCGCAAGACCTGTTTCACGCTGGTTCCAGTTCCACGTTGCTCATTCCGCCGTGTAGGGGAAGGTCTTGTTCTTGGAAGCGAGGCGCCAGTCGGAATTATTGAGCGCGTTGACCTGCATCGGCTTGGGCAGCAATTCCCGGTCCATGAACATGCGCACGGTGACGTTGTAAGTCTCGCCGCGCTTGAGCGCCGCTTTCGGCGCGATCACCCAACGGCTGGGCCGGCGGATCAGCACCATCGCGTCTTCCAGGGTCGGGAAGCTCTGCGCCATGCTGCCCAGCACCGACACATGGTACTGGCGCGTGAGCACGTTGTACCAGATGCGGATGGTCTGGCGCGCCGAGACAGCCTTGTCGTCGTACCAGTACCAGCGCGGGCGGGTCAGTTCGATTTCGGTGGTGAAGTACAGCTGCACGCCATGCTTGATGGCGTCTTCCAGGCCCTCGTTGAGCTCGAACGCATAGCTGGCCGCGAGGCGGTAGCCCTCGTCGGTCGCCTCGATGTGGGCATGCGTGATATCGACCACTTCCGCCGCCCGTGCCGGCCCGAACGCGCATGCGGACGCGAACATCAGCAGCAGCTGGCAGGCCAGGAGTCGGAAAAATCGTAATGTCACAGGAGGGACAGAGCCTTAAAAGTTCGCATAGTCGAAGGACCCGTTACGTCGCGTTTTTTTGAAACAGGGCGTAGAACAAACCGTCATGATCCTGCACGGCGGTACCGGTCGGAAGCAACTGTCCCGGCGCGGCGAGGCGGGTCGCGTTGTGGCGCACCGCGAATGCGGCGGCCTGCGCCTCCGATTCCTGGGGCCAGAGCGAACATGTCACGAACAGCAATTTACCATTCGGGCGCAGCATCTGCCAAAGGTTGTCGAGAATTTTGGCCGAAAGTGTTGCAAGTTGGAGTGCATCGCCCTTGCGCCGCAACCAGCGGATGTCCGGGTGGCGCCGTACGATGCCAGAGGCCGTGCAGGGCACGTCGGCCAGGATGCGGTCGAACTGCTGGCCGTCCCACCAGACGCTGGTCTGGGCTTCGAAAGCCTTGAGCGTGGCCGACAAACCGAGGCGTTCCAGGTTCTCGCCCACGCGCTCGAGGCGCTTGGGGTCCGAATCGAGCGCGGTCAGGTCCAGCTGCGCCAGTTCCAGCAGGTGGCACGTCTTGCCGCCTGGCGCGGCGCAGGCGTCGAGCACGCGCATGCCGTCGCGCACATCGAGCAGCGGCGCGGCCAGCTGGGCGCCGGCGTCCTGCACCGAGGCCAGGCCCTCCTCGAAACCGGGAATCAAGGCCACGCCCAGCGCTTTTTCGAGGCGCACGGCCGACGGGCCGATGCGCGTGGCGGCCATGCCGGCGTCGGCCAGCAACTGTATATAGGCCTCGACCGTGGTCTTGCGCTGGTTCACGCGTAAGGTCAACGGCGGCTGGGCGTTGCCGGCCGCCAGGATCGCTTGCCAGTTGCCCGGATAAGCCGCCTTGGCGGCGTCGATCCACCACTGCGGATAATTGAACTGCGCGACCGGCTGCGTCAAGGCGCTCTTGAGCAGCTCCTCGCGTTCGCGCAGGAAGCGGCGCAGCACGGCATTGACCATGCCCTTGGCGTGCGCCATGTCCGGATGCGAACTGGCCACGGTGACGGCCTGGTCGACGACGGTAAACACTTCGTAGGGCGGCTCGGCGCCGTCGGGCGTATCGATCAGGGTCAGGGCGCAGCACAGCAGGCTGGCCAGCATCGGCGGCTCGGGGGCCTTCGAGGTCATCAGGCCGAGCAGGGTTTCGCTGCGGCCGAGCTGGCGCATGGTGCGGTAGGCGATATCCTGGATCGCCCCGCGCGCCTGGGGCGCGGCGGCGGTCACGCCGAAGGCGGTCAAGAGCGCCTGCGGCAAGGCGGCGCCGGCGCGCACCTGGGCCACGGCATTGGCCGCGCCGAGCAGGCACAGCGCGAGCGAATCGGGTTTCAGGTCGGGGCGGTAGCCGGGCTGGAGCACCGGTTTGACCTCGTAACTCGCGCGCATGCGCGGCGCGGCCGGCTTGGCGTTTTTGGCGGCGGCGGGTTTGATGGAGAGCGTCGGGCGCTTGTTCGTCATGGTCGGGGTCAGCTCAGCTACTTAATAAAGGCGCAATTGTACCGGTTTAGGTCCCGCACAGGCTTAAACGATCCTTTATGACAACACATTCTTCCAACGCCCAACGCCCACCCTCCCAAAATCCTACAACCGGGGTCAGAGCTCTAATTCGAAATTTATTTCCACAAAACAATATTCGTATGAACGCATGATGGATCCACGGGCGACGCACTGTTGCGCCCGGCCTTCAAGCGCATTCATCGCGGCCAAACCGCTTGCTTGTCGTAATTTAGTTGCAAGTTAAAGCTCTGACCCCGGTTGGGAGCTTGTTGGCGGGGGTGGCGTTGTCGGTGGCTTGCGAGGGCGGACTCAGAGGGGCGGCAAACCAGTATAATTGCGCTACTATTGCCCGTGGCACTGCCACCGCTCGACTACTCTACAGATCACCGCTCATGCTCGCCTCACAAAAACAAGAAATCGCCGCCCTGTTCCAGGCCGCCCTCGCCCCCGTCCTCGATGGCACCGGCATCACGCCGTCCGTCGTCCTCGAGCGCCCGCGCGATCCGTCGCACGGCGATATCGCCTGTAATATCGCCATGCAGCTGGCCAAGCAGCTCAAGATGAACCCGCGCGAACTGGCCCAGAAAATCGTCGCTTCCCTGCTCGAGAACCCGGCCGGCAAGGCCCTGGTCGACAGCGCCGATATCGCCGGCCCCGGCTTCATCAACCTGCGCGTGGCCGCTTGCGCCAAGCAGTCGGTGGTCAAGGCCATCCTCGCCCAAGGCCAGGCCTTCGGACGCAGCGACGCCGGCGCCGGCAAGAAGGTCATCCTCGAATTCGTCTCGGCCAATCCGACCGGCCCCCTGCACGTGGGCCATGGCCGCCAGGCCGCGCTGGGCGACGCCCTCGCCGCCCTGTTCGACGCCCAGGGCTATGCGGTCACCCGCGAGTTCTATTACAACGACGCCGGCGTGCAAATCGCCACCCTGGCCAATTCGGTCCAGGCGCGCGCACGGGGCTTGAAGCCCGGCGACGCCGCATGGCCCGAGTCGGCCTACAACGGCGACTACATCGCCGATATCGCCACCGATTACCTGGCCGGCAAAACCGTCTCGGCCAGCGACGGCTTGCCCGCCACCGCCAGCGGCAATGTCGACGACCTCGATTCGATCCGCCCGTTCGCCGTCACCTATCTGCGCAACGAGCAGGATATCGACCTGCAAGCGTTCGGCGTGAAGTTCGATAACTACTACCTCGAGTCGTCCCTGTACGCCGACGGCAAGGTCGAAAAAACCGTCGAGGCGCTCGTCAAGGCCGGCAAGACCTACGAGCAGGACGGCGCGCTGTGGCTGCGCACCACCGACTACGGCGACGACAAGGACCGCGTGATGCGCAAGTCCGAAGGCGGCTTCACCTACTTCGTGCCGGACGTGGCGTACCACGTCGTCAAATGGCAGCGCGGCTTCACCCAGGCTATCAATATCCAGGGCAGCGACCACCACGGTACGATCGCGCGCGTGCGCGCCGGCCTGCAGGCGGTCGGCCTCGATATCCCGCAGGGCTATCCCGACTACGTGCTGCACAAGATGGTCACCGTCATGAAAGGCGGCGAAGTGGTCAAGATCTCCAAGCGCGCCGGTTCCTACGTGACCGTGCGCGACCTGATCGAATGGTCGGGCAATGGCGATGTCGCCAAGGGCCGCGACGCGGTGCGCTTCTTCCTCATCTCGCGCAAGGCCGATACCGAATTCGTGTTCGATGTCGATGTCGCCCTCAAGACAACCGACGAGAATCCGGTGCATTACGTCCATTACGCGCACGCCCGCATCTGCCGCGTGCTCGACAAGTTCGGAGCCGACCTGTCGTCGCTGTCCTCGGTCGACCTGGCGCCCCTGACCGCCCCCACCGAGATGGCCTTGCTGGCCAACCTGGCGGCTTATCCGGACATGCTGGCGCGCGCCCGCATCGAGCTCGGCCCGCACCAGGTAGCCTTCTACCTGCGCGAGCTGGCCGCCAACCTGCACAGCTTCTACTTCGCCGAGCGCGTGCTGATCGAGGACAATGAGCCGCTCAAGCTCGCCCGGATGGCGCTGATCGCCGCCACCCGCCAGGTGCTGCGCAACGGCCTGGCCCTGATCGGCGTGTCGGCGCCGGAAAAAATGTAACCGCTAATGCGATTGAAAGCTCCAATGACACGCGATTCCCGCCCTCGACTCAAGCTCTGGTTCAAGCACCAGCAAGGCAATACCCTCACCGGCATCGTCATCGGCCTGATCGTGGGCCTGGTGATCGCTGTCGCGGTCGCGCTGGCGATCACCAAGGGCGCCACGCCGTTTACCGATAAAACCGGCAAGGCCGGCAAGATGACGGAACCGACCGCCGGCCAGGCGGCCGATCCGAACAAGCCGCTGTACGGGAACAAGGACGCGGCGCGCGCGGCCAACAAGCAGATCACCGACAAGCCCAAGCCGGCCACTCCGGCCGAAGCCGATCCGCTCGGCGCGGCCATCGCCAACATGAAAGAGAAACCCGCCTTGGCGGCCACGCCGCCGCCCGCGCCGAAACCGGCGCCAACCCAGGTGGCCGCCGCCCCGGCCCAGAACGTGGCGCCGTCGGCCGCCGCCGAACCGGCCGAGGACAAGATCACCTACTACCTGCAGGCCGGCGCCTTCCGCGAAGTGGGCGACGCCGAGAACACGCGCGCCAAGCTGGCGCTGCTCGGCTTCGAAGCGGTCATCAGCGAGCGCGCCAACGACAGCGGCGTGCTGCACCGGGTGCGCATCGGCCCTTTCGGCCAGGTCGAGTCGATGAACAAGGCGCGCGCCAAGCTGGTCGACGCCGGCATCGACGTCGCCATCGTACGCAACCAGAAATAAGCACGGATCACACACATGCCTACTCTTTTCAAGATCATGCTCGCGCTGGCGCTGTGCGGCGCGGGCGCCAGCGCCACCGCCTCGCCCGAGCAGCCGTCCAGCGGCGTCGAATACGCCACCCTGGCCGCGACCCAGAACACCGACGCCGGCCAGAAGATCGAAGTGACCGAGTTTTTCGCCTACTACTGCCCTCACTGCGCCAGCTTCGAGCCGGTGCTGGCCGAGTGGGTCAAAAAGAACAGCGACAAGATCGTCTTCAAGCGCGTCCACCTGGGCCACACGCCAGCCGTGGTGCCGCAGCAGCGCCTGTACTACACGCTCGAATCGATGGGCATCGCGCCGCAGTACCACGCCAAGGTGTTTACCGCGATGCATGAGCAGCACCAGCGCTTCGGCAACGACGAGCAGGTGTTCGACTGGGCCGCCGGCGCCGGCATCGACCGCGCCGCCTTCACCAACGCCTACCGCTCCTTCGGCATCCAGGCCAAGCTGGGACGCGCCAACGGCATGGTGGCCGCCTACAAGGTCCAGGATTGGCCGAAGATCGCCATCGCCGGCCGCTACCTGACCTCGCCCACCCAGGCAGGCTCGGCCGTGACTGAGGCCAGCGAAGCGCAGCAGCAGCAGATGGCCCTGCAGGTGATGGATCACCTGGTCGCGAAAGCGGCCGCGGAAAAAAAATAGCCATGCCGGCGCGCGCCCCATGAACCGCGTGTTCATCACCGGCGCGTCGAGCGGGCTGGGCGCCGCGCTGGCGCGCGAATACGCCGCGCGCGGCGCCACGGTGGGCCTGGTAGCGCGCCGCCGCGACGCGCTCGACGCGCTGCGCGCGCAGTTGCCCCATCCCGAACGGCATCTCGTGTACGTGCTGGACGTGACCGACCGCGCCGCGCTGGGCGCCGCCGCCGCCGATTTCATCGCCCGCTGCAGCGGGGCCGATATCGTCATCGCCTGCGCCGGCATTTCGGTCGGCACCCTGACCGAATACGCCGAAGACATGGCGGTGTTCGACGCCATCATCGCCACCAACGTCGGCGCCACCGTGGCCACCTTCGCACCCTTCATCGCCACCATGAAAGCGCAGCACACGCCATCCCGCCTGGTCGGCATCGGCAGCGTGGCCGGGGTGCGCGGCCTGCCCGGCGCCGGCGCCTACAGCGCGTCCAAGGCGGCCCTGCGCGTGTATTGCGAGTCGCTGCGGCTCGAACTCAAGCCGCACGGCATTGGCGTGGTGACCATCGCGCCGGGCTATATCGACACTCCCATGACCAAGCATAATGCCTATCCGATGCCGTTCCTGATGACACCCGGGCGCTTTGCCGCCAAGGCCGTCAAGACCATCGCCGCCGGCGCCACCTACCGCGTCATCCCGTGGCAGATGGGCGTGGTGGCCAAGTTGCTGCGGCTGCTGCCCGACGCCCTGTACGACCTGGCCTTCGTCAACGCGCCCCACAAGGCGCGCACGGCAAGCAAGGGCGCGCCATGAACGAGACCTTCGCCATGGATGCGGGCGCGATCGCACGCCACTATGGCGCGCCCGCCAGCGCGATCGACATCGAAGTGGTCACCGAAACCGGATCGACCAACGCCGACCTGCTGGCGCGCGCCGCCGGCCTGCGCCGCCCGCTGCTGCGCGTGGCCCTGCACCAGACGGCCGGACGCGGACGCGCGGGCCGCAGCTGGCTGTCCGCGCCCGGCACGGCGCTGACGTTTTCGCTGGCCTGGCATTTTGCCGGGCCGCTGCGCGAGCTGGCCGGGCTGCCGCTGGCGGTCGGCGTGGCGCTGGCCGACGCCCTCGCCGCGCTCGATGTGCCGGTCCGGCTCAAGTGGCCCAACGACGTGCTGCGCGACGGCGCCAAGCTGGCCGGGGTGCTGATCGAAACCCAGGCCGCCCCAAGCGGCGGCGTGTGGGCGGTGATCGGCATCGGCCTCAATCTGCTCATGCCCGATGAAATCGAACAGCGCATCGGCCGCTCCGTGGCCGCCGCTCCGTGGCTGGCGCAGATGGACCGCAACGCGCTGATGGCGCAGCTCCTGGGCGCGCTGGCGGCCAACCTGGGCCAGTTCGCGCAGGGCGGCTTTGCGCCCTTTTGCGCGCGCTGGAACCGCCTGCATGCCTGGCAGGGCGTGCCGGTGCTGATCATCGACCGCAGCGTGACCCTGCACGAAGGGGTGGCGGCCGGCGTGGACGATTGGGGGCGCCTGCTGCTCGACACGGCCGCCGGCCGCATCGCCATCGTGGCCGGCGACGTGTCGCTGCGGGAGGCCTAGCATGCTGTTATTGATCGACGCCGGCAATACGCGCATCAAGTGGGCCCTGGCCGACGAGGGCGCCGCGCCGGGCCAATGGGTGGCCAGCGGCGCCGTCACCCACGCCGACATCAACCACCTGCCGGCCAACTGGCCGGCGCAAGGCGTCACGCGCGCGCTGGTGTCGAACGTGGCCGGCAGCAAGCTGCGCGACCAGTTGCAGCTGATGATGCCCAGCACCGACGTCACCTGGTTCGCATCGACTGCGCAGCTGGCCGGCCTGCGCAACGCTTACCGCGATCCTTCCCAGCTCGGCTGCGACCGCTTCGCCGCCGCGCTCGGGGCGCGCGCACTCATGCCAGGCCAGGCGCTCATCGTGGCCACCTGCGGCACCGCCACCACCATCGACGCGGTCAGCGCCGACGGCGTGTTTTTGGGCGGGATGATCTTGCCCGGCCTGGGCCTGATGGCCACCTCGCTGGCGCGCAATACCGCGCAACTGCCCCAGGTGGCGCCCGGCGCCACGCTGCCGGCCGGCTTCGCCGACAATACCGCCGACGCCATCTTGTCCGGCTGCCTGTCGGCGCAGGCCGGCGCCATCGAACGCGCCTGCGCACTGCACGGCGCGACCGCCTGCATCGTCTCGGGCGGCGCGGCGCAGTACATCGGTCCCGTGCTGCGCCTGTCGATCGGCCACCGGATCGTCGATAATATCGTCCTGATCGGCCTTCATTCCACCGTCACCTCTTCGCCACTCCAGGATAGCCCGTGTTGAAATTCATATGTTGGACCCTTCTTGCCATCAATGCCGTGCTGTTCGCGTTCGGCCAGGGCATGCTCGGCAACTTCAGGGAAAACGAGCGCGAGCCGGCCCGCATGCGCAACCAGATCGGCGCCGAAAACATCAAGCTGGTCGCCGCGCGCCCGCCGCCCCCGCCGCCGGATACCACTGCCGAGGTCGAGCCGGTCGCGCCGCCGCCAACGCCGGTGCTGGTGATGAGCAAAGCGCCGGCGCCGGCAATGCCAAAGCCGGAACCGAAGCCGGAACCCAAGCCGGAGCTGGTCGCCTGCACCCTGGTGGGAAACTTTGCGCCGCCGGATGCGCGCCGCTTCGAAGCCATGCTGGCGCCGCTGGCGCTGGGCCAGCGCCAGACGCGCGAGAACGTCGGCGTGCCCGAAGTGACCAGCCATATCGTGTTCATTCCTTCGCCAGGCAGCAAGGAAGCGGCCGACCGCAAGGCGGCCGAACTGAAGGAACTCGGGATCACCAGTTATTTCATCATGAACGACAACAGCCCGATGAAATACGCGATTTCGCTCGGTGTGTTCAAGTCGGAGACCTCGGCCCAGACCTTGCTGGCGACCTTGACCAAGCAGGGCGTGGTCGGCGCCAAGGTGGCCGGGCGCACCAGCCAGGCAAGCAAAATGGCGTACCGCTTGCGCGCGCTGGAACCGGCGGCCAAGGCCAAGGTCGATGCGCTGCTGGCGCGTTTTCCGGACCAGCAGGCGCGCAGCTGCAAATAGATAGGGAGGAGCGCCCGGCGAGGCCCGCTCAGCGCTGTACGATGATCGGTTTCAGGCGCAAGGTCGACGGCAGCTCGCGCAGCGCCCGCATGGCCTCGTCCCGGCTCGGGAACGGACCGCTGAACAGCCGGTGCAGCGCACCGCCCTGCACCACTTCGACGCCGGACAGCGCGCCGCCCGTGGCCGCGATCTGCGCGCGCACGTCGGCCGCCTTGTCGGCGCGGCTGAAGGCGCCCAGCTGCAGGTAGAACCCGGATGGCGGCGCCGCTGGCGTCAGGGCCTGTGGCGGCGCCAGCGTCTGGGCCGGCGCCGGCGTGAGCACCAGCGCGCTGCTTTCGCCCGGCGGCGGCATGTCCACCGCCATCGTGTTCGCTTCCCCGTCCGGTTCCGGCGCCAGGCGCCGGATGGTGGCGATGCGCTCCTGCGCGTTCGGCAGCAGCCTTTCGATTTCCACCGTGTGACTGCCCTTGCCGAGCAAGCCGAGTTTGAGCGCGGCCGTATACGACACGTCGACCACCCGGCTCGAATGAAACGGCCCGCGGTCGTTGATGCGCACCACCACCTGCTTGCCGCTATCGAGGCTGGTGATGCGCGCGTACGAGGGAATCGGCAAGGTCGGATGGGCCGCCGTCATCTTGTACATGTCGTACAGCTCCCCCGACGAGGTTTTCTGGCCGTGGAATTTTTTGCCGTACCAGCTGCCCACGCCGCGCTGCCGGAAGGGCTGCTCGTTCAACATCGGGGTATAGGTTTTGCCGAACACGACGTAGGGCCGGTTGGCGTAGCGGGCGTAGGGCTCGTTCTTGACCACGGCGTCGGGCACGTCGTTCAGGTTGGGCGGCGGATTCTCGCCCGGGCCGTCATCCTGGTAGTAGCCGCCGCGCCCGGAACCGGCGCGCGGCAGGGATGGCAGCTCGCCATGCTTGGCCGGCTTGGCGCCCGGCGACGGGAACGGCAGGATGCGCCGGTGGCCTTCCGAATCGGTCCCGCAGGCGCTCAGAAAAAAGGCCAGTGCGCACAGCGCAATGGAAGGTGGAAGCGTTTTTGATACCGCCATCGTGGCTCCGTGGTCAGGTTTGCACCAGCTTGCGGTGCCGCTGGATACTCATCAGTATACCTGCCCCGAGTCCGAGGGTCACAAAAGCGGTCCCGCCATAGCTCATGAACGGCAGCGGCACGCCCACCACCGGCAGGATGCCGCTGACCATGCTCATGTTCACAAAGGCGTACGTAAAGAAGATCATCGTGATCGCGCCGGCCAGCAAGCGCGAAAACAAGGTCGGTGCATTGGCCGCGATCATCATGCCGCGTCCGATCAGCAGCAGGTACAAGAGCAGCAGGCCGAGAAAGCCGAGCAGCCCGAATTCCTCCGAAAACACCGAGAAGATAAAGTCGGTGGTGCGCTCGGGGATGAATTCGAGGTGGGCCTGGGTGCCCTTCATCCAGCCCTTGCCGCCAACGCCGCCCGAGCCGATCGCGATGGTCGACTGGATGATGTGAAAGCCCTTGCCCAGCGGGTCGGCGTAGGGATCGATCAGGGTCATCACCCGTTCGCGCTGGTAGTCGTGCATCAGCGACCAGGCCACCGGCAGGCTGGCGGCGCCGGCCACGAACAAGCCAAGCAAGGCCTTCCACGACAGGCCGGCCAGAAAGATCACGTAAAAACCCGAGGCCAGCACCAGCAGCGAGGTGCCCAGGTCGGGCTGCAGCTGGATCAGGCCGACCGGCACGGCCAGCAGCACGGTGGCGATGAGGAAGGAATGCCAGCGCACCAGCCCCGCCTTCTGGTGGAAGTACCAGGCCAGCATCAGCGGCATGGCGATTTTCATGATCTCGGACGGCTGGATGTCGAAGCCGATGTGCAGCCAGCGGCGCGCGCCCTTCTTGATCACGCCGAACATGAACACCGCAACGAGCAGGGTCACGCCGATCGTGTAGACCGGCACGGCCAGGCGCATCAGCGTCTGCGGCGGCACCTGGGCCGCCAGCCACATGACCACGAAGGCGATCATCATGTTGCGCAACTGGCCTTCGACGCGGCCGGGAAAGTCGGCGCCGGCCGAGTACATCGTCACCAGGCTGGTACACAGCAGCATGAAGATGACCATGGCCAGCGGCGCGTCGAATACCAGCAGGTAGGGTTTGGCGCGTCGCCACAGCGAGCGTCGTTCGTTCAGGCGCATGGCGTCAGTCCTTTGGCGCCGGCGTTTCGGCGCCCGGCTTGTATGGCATTTCGGTGGCGGTGTCGGCCTTGAATTCTTCGAGCGGCACCAGTTCCACGTCTTCTTTCGGCACCTTGGTGCCGTCCTTGCCGGCCGGGCGCTTGCCCAGCAGGTAGTAGTCGAGCGCCTTGCGCGCGATCGGGGCGGCCACGGCGGCGCCGAAACCGGCGTTTTCGACGATCAGCGCCAGCGCGATGCGCGGCTTGTCGGCCGGCGCGAAGGTGATGTACAGCGAATTGTCGCGCAGTCGTTCGTTGACGTTCTTGGCGTTGTACTTTTCGCCGCGCCGCAGGCCCACCGCCTGCGAGGTGCCGGTCTTGCCGGCCGCGACGTAGCCGGCGTTGGCGAACACGGTCTTGCCGGTGCCGCGCTCGGAGACGCCGACCATGGCGCGCTTGATGAAATCGATATTCTCCTGGCGCAGCGGGATGCGCGCGCTTTCCTTCGGCACCGTCAGGGTGCGCGCGCGCGTGACGCTGTCTTCGACGATCTTGACCAGGTGCGGCTTCATCACCACGCCGTTGTTGGCCAGCGTGGCCACCGCGTGCGACAGCTGCAGCATGGTGTAGCTGTTGAAGCCCTGGCCGATCGAGACGTTGACGGTGTCGCCGCCGACCCAGGTCTGCATCAGCTTGTTTTTGGCGAAACGGCCGCGCTTCCAGTCTTTCGACGGCAGCACCCCGGTCTTTTCGTTTTCCAGGTCGATCCCGGTTTTCTGGCCGAAGCCGAACGGCTTCATGAAGTCGTGGATGGCGTCGATCCCGAGTTCGTTCCCGAGCTGGTAATAATAGGTATTGCATGAAATGACGATCGAATCGGTCAGGCTGACCATGCCGTGCCCGCCCGCCTTGTCGTCCTTCCAGGTGTGGCCGCCCAGGGTGAAGTAGCCGGCGTCCGAAATCGTGTGGTTCTGGGTGCGCTTGCCCAGTTCCAGCGCGGCCAGCGCCATGAACGGCTTGAAGGTCGATCCGGGTGGATACGTACCCTGCAGCGGGCGGTTCATCAGCGGGCGGTCGAGCGAGGTATTGAGTTCGTTCCAGCTTTGCGAGTCGATGCCGTCGACGAACAGGTTCGGGTCGAAGCCGGGGCGCGAGACGTAGGCCAGGATGTCGCCCGTCTCCGGCTCGATGGCGACCAGCGCGCCGCGGTATTCGCCGAAGGCTTCTTCAATGATCTTTTGCAGCTCGATGTCGATCGAGAGGATCAGGTTGCTGCCGGCGGTCGCTTCCGTGCGCGACAGGATGCTGACCGCGCGCCCGCTGGCGGTGCGGATGATCTTCTGGTAGCCGGTACGCCCGTGCAGCTGCTCTTCGTAGCTTTTTTCCAGCCCTTCCTTGCCGATATGGTCGGTGCCGTTGTAGTTCGCCTTGTCGGGCCGCTCGTCGATATCCTTCGATTCCTTCTGGTTGATGCGGCCGATGTAGCCGATCACGTGCGAAGCGGCTTCGCCCAGCGGGTACTGGCGGAACAGGCGCGCCTGCACCTCCACGCCGGGAAAACGGAAACGCTGGGCGGCGAAGCGCGCCACTTCGTCGTCGGTCAGGCGGGTGCGCAGCGGCACGCTCTCGAAGTTCTTCGACTCGGCCAGCAAGCTCTTGAAGCGCTTGCGGTCCTTCGCTTCGATCTCGATCAGCGTGGAGAGCTCGTCGATCACCGAGTCGAGCGTGTTGCGCAGCTTGGACTGGGTGATTTCGAGCGTGTAGGCCGAGTAGTTGCGCGCCAGGACCACGCCCTTGCGGTCGACGATCAGGCCGCGGTTGGGCACGATCGGGACGATGGCGATGCGGTTGTCTTCGGCCTGCACCGCAAAGCCGTCGTGCTTGACCACGGTCAGGTTGACCATGCGCCCGATCAGCACGGAAAAGCTGATGAACACCAGCACCACGAGCGCCAGCACGCGCATGCGAAACAGGTGGATTTCGCGGTCGTTATTGGTTAATTCAGTCATGACGCATGCGCACCATCAGATCGGGCGCGTATGGTCGCGGTCGACGGCGCGCCGCTGGGGCGCGAGCAGCATCCAGGTAATCACCGGCCACAGGGCGATGGCCACCACGCTTTCGATGAAGTGCGTCCAGTCGGGGAATTTGCCCGAGACGATCACGCGCACCACCAGCTGGATCGCCTGGGTGGCCAGCAGCAGCGGGAACACGTGCAGCGCCTGGGTCAGCACCGGGAACCACAGCACGCGGCGGTGGATCATGATGGCCAGGTAGGACAGCAAGGTGTAGGCCAGCGCGTTCTCGCCGAGCAGGGTCGCTTCGTGTACGTCCATCAGCAAGCCCATGAAAAAGGCCACGCCGATGCCGACCTTGCGCGGCTGGTGGATGCCCCAGAAAACCAGCACCAGCGCCACGAAGTCGGGCGCGCCGACCCAATGCCCCCAGGGCAGCAGATTGAGCATGAAGGCGCAGGTCAGGCTGAACGTAATGAACAGCGGGCTGACGGGCAGCAGGATGTAATGCGGGCGGTTCATCGGTTCGTATCCTTGGGTGCGGGCGCCGGCGTGGCGGCCGGCGTGGCGGACGTCCTGGCCGGCGTGGCGGACGTCCTGGCCGGCGTGGCGGACGTCCTGGCCGGCGTGGCCGCCGCCTTGACCGGAGTCGCGCCCGCCTTGGCCGGCGTGGCCGGCGCCGTCTTCGGCGCGTCGGCGACAATCGGGACGGCGCCCTCTTTGATCGGTGTCATCTTCTGCAGGTTTTTCTTGGCCGGCACGGGCGGCTCGTCGTCCGGGCGCTGCGGCAATTGCGGCGAAGTGGTCAATATCAGCAAGTGGCGATTGCGGTCGATGCCGGCCAGCGGCTGGCACACCACGCCGCCGAACGCGCCGGCGCCGCTGGTCTCGACCTTGCTGACCTTGGCCACGGCCAGGCCGGCCGGGTAGACCCCGTCCAGGCCCGAGGTGATCAGCACGTCGCCGACCTGGATGTCGGCATTCGGCGCGACAAAGCGCAGGTCGAGCGTGCCGGACTGGCCGCGCCCGTAAGCCACGCTGCGCAAGCCGTTGCGCAGCACCTGCACCGGAATGGCTTGTTCGCGGTCGGTCAGCAGCGTCACTTCGGAGGTGAACGGGAACACGCGCGTGACCTGGCCGACCACGCCGGCGTTGTCGATCACCGGCTGGCCGAGCGCGGCGCCGTGCTGGCTGCCGCGGTCGAGCACGATCTTACGGGTGGCGCTGTCGCGCGCGTCGTACAGGATTTCGCCCAGCATGGTCTTGACCGGCACATGCTCGCGCGCGCCCAGCAGTTTGCGCAGTTGGGCGTTCTCGGTGCTCTGGAGCTGGGCTTGCTGGAGTTTTTCGGCGACCGCGACCTGCTCGATCTTGAGGTCGCGCACTTCCTGCTTGAGGGAGGAAACGGAAGAGAAATAGCCGCCCATGTTGGCCAGCGCGTCGCGCGGCATCAGGGCCGCCATCTGGAGCGGATAGAGCACCGTGCCGGCCACCTTGCGCACCGAGGACAGCACCTGGACGCGGGCGTCGATCATCAGCAGGGCGATCGAAATAAACGCAAAAACCGTCACCTTGACCCGGGCTGGGGCGCCTTGCTTGAAGAGTGGCGGAGGACTGTATTCCATGAAATCCAATAAGCGGGACTAAGGGTCAAGCGCGGGCCAGGCGAGAGCCAGGCTGGGCAACACCCGGGACGGCGGCGCCATGGTCAGACCTGCGGCTTGCATGCATTGTTCAATTGGGTCTGTCCCTGGTATCCCAATGCATTGCAAGCCGAAGATCTGAACGGTACGCCAGCCACGCCGGCAGTGCGAGCCAACACATCGCCGCGCGCGCGGCGCGGCCTGCTCGCGATGACATTACTCGTACGAGAAGATCGAGCCCAACTTGTCCATCCGCTCGAGCGCCATGCCGGAGCCGCGCACCACGCAGGTCAGCGGATCTTCGGCCACCAGCACCGGCAAGCCGGTTTCTTCCATCAGCAGGCGATCGAGGTCGCGCAGCAGAGCGCCGCCGCCGGTGAGCATCATGCCTTTTTCGGCGATGTCGGCGCCCAGTTCCGGCGGGGTCTGCTCGAGCGCGTTCTTGACGGCCGAGACGATGTTATTGAGCGGATCGGTGAGCGCTTCGAGGATCTCGTTCGACGAAATGGTAAACGAACGCGGGATGCCTTCGGACAGGTTGCGGCCCTTGACTTCCATTTCCTTCACTTCCGAACCAGGGAAGGCGGAACCGATCGACTTCTTGATCGCTTCGGCCGTCTGTTCGCCGATCAGCATGCCGTAGTTGCGGCGGATGTAGTTGACGATGGCTTCGTCGAACTTGTCGCCGCCAACCCGCACCGAGCCCTTGTAGACCATGCCGCCGAGCGAAATGATGCCCACTTCGGTGGTGCCGCCGCCGATGTCGACCACCATCGAGCCGGTCGCTTCGGATACCGGCAGGCCGGCGCCGATGGCCGCGGCCATCGGCTCTTCGATCAGGTACACCTGGGAGGCGCCGGCGCCGAGCGCCGATTCGCGGATCGCGCGCCGTTCGACCTGGGTCGAACCGCAGGGAACGCAGATGATGATGCGGGGGGAAGGACGGAATACCTTGGAGTCATGCACCATGCGGATGAACTGCTTGAGCATCTGTTCGGTGACGGTGAAGTCGGCGATCACGCCGTCTTTCATCGGGCGGATCGCCTCGATATTGCCCGGGACCTTGCCGAGCATTTGTTTTGCCTGCTTGCCGACCGCCTGGATCGTCTTTTTGCCGTTCGGGCCGCCTTCCTGGCGGATCGCAACAACCGAAGGTTCGTCGAGGAGGATGCCCTCTCCGCGTACATAAATCAGGGTGTTCGCCGTACCGAGGTCAATGGCCAGATCGCGGGAAAAGTAGCTGCGTAAAAAACCAAACATGAGTGTCCTGATGCGCAACGGACTGCGCGTAAGCATTAAAATGAGTAGAGAAACGCTACGAAAAATACAGCCGCCGCGCGCTGACTTCCCGCACCGGCACGGCTGTTTGGATGCTGCGGCCACTCCTATTCGGCGCCGACAACGCATTAGCCCGCCATTCTACCTTATAATTTGCGCGTTAATCGCTGAAAAACCGGTGTTTTGCGTGCGTATCCCCCCTGTGAGATCAGGGCCTTTAGGAAGCTTTTATCGGCTTTAGCGCTCTGTTATCGAAACTTCACTATTCGTCCACAGTTTATTTGTCCACACTTTTTTGAACGCGGCCCGCGCCGCGCAAATTCCATGTCCCTGACACTTTCAGAAGTAGTACGCATCGCCAAACTGGCCCAGCTCGAGATGGACCAGGCCCACGCCGAGACCGCCCTGGTGGAATTGAACGGTATTTTCGCCCTGGCCGAGCAGATGAAGAACGTCGACACCAGCGGCGTGGAGCCGCTCTCGCACCCGCTGGCGGCGATCCTGGGCAAGCTGCCGCTGCGCCTGCGCGACGACGTCGTCACCGAGGAAAACGCGCGCGAAGCCTATCAGGCGCCGGCGCCGAAGACCCAGGACGGCCTGTACCTGGTGCCGCAAGTGATCGAATAAGGTCCCCTGAGGTCGCCCTCGTCACCGAGCCATTTGAGCCAACCCGAAATCACGTCAGTCGAGCATCCGCCATGCATACAAACACCATTCAACAGCTGTCCGCGCTCCTGCACGCGAAGCAGATCTCAGCCCTTGAGCTGACCACCCACTTCCTGCAACGCGCCAAGGCGAGCGAACTGAACGCTTTCCTGCAGGTCGATGAAGCCTTGTCGCTTGAACAAGCCAAAGCCGCCGATCTGCTGCTGGCGTCCGGCAATGCCGGCCCGCTGACCGGCATCCCGATCGCGCACAAGGATATTTTCGTCACCAAGGGCTGGCGTTCGACCGCCGGCTCGACAATGCTGGCCAACTACACCAGCCCGTTCGACGCGACGGTCGTGGACAAGTTCAGGCACGCCGGCATGGTCACCCTCGGCAAGCTCAATTGCGACGAATTCGCGATGGGCTCGTCGAACGAAAACTCGGCCTTCGGCGCGGTCAAGAATCCGTGGGATACCCTGGCCGTGCCGGGCGGCTCCTCGGGCGGCTCGGCCGCAGCGATCGCCGCGCGCCTGGCGCCGGCGGCCACCGCCACCGACACCGGCGGCTCGATCCGCCAGCCGGCCGCGTTTTGCGGCGTGACCGGCATCAAGCCGACCTACGGACGGGTATCGCGCTTCGGCATGATCGCGTTCGCCTCCTCGCTCGACCAGGGCGGCCCGATCGCGCGCACGGCCGAAGACTGCGCGATGTTGCTCAATGAAATGGTCGGCTTCGACCCGCGCGACTCGACCAGCCTGACTGCCGAACAGGGCAATGTGCGCGAAGACTTCACGCGCGACCTGAACGCGCCGCTCAAGGGCTTGCGTATCGGCTTGCCAAAAGAATACTTCGGCGAAGGCCTGGCGGCCGATGTCGAACAGGCCGTGCGCGCCGCGCTCGACGAATTCGTCAAACTGGGCGCGACGCTGGTGGACATTTCGCTGCCGAAAACCGCACTCTCGATCCCTGTTTACTACATCATCGCCCCGGCCGAAGCGTCGTCCAACCTGTCGCGCTTCGATGGCGTGCGCTACGGCCACCGCGCCAGCGAGTACAAGAACCTGGAAGAGATGTACAAAAAGTCGCGCGCCGAAGGTTTCGGCCCGGAAGTGCAGCGCCGCATCCTGGTCGGCACCTATGTGCTGTGCCACGGCTACTACGACGCCTACTACCTGCAAGCCCAGAAGATCCGGCGCCTGATCGCCGACGACTTCCAGGCCGCGCTGGGCACTACCTGCGACGTGATCATGGGGCCGGTCGCGCCGACCGTCGCCTGGGACCTGGGCGACAAGGCCAACGATCCGGTGGCCAACTACCTGGCCGACATTTTTACCCTGTCGACCAGCCTGGCCGGCTTGCCGGGCATGTCGGTGCCGTGCGGCTTCGGCCAGGGCGAGAAGAACAGCAAGCGCCCGGTGGGCCTGCAAATCATCGGCAATTACTTTGCCGAAGCCAAGCTGCTCAATATTGCCCACCAGTACCAACTGGCGACCGACTGGCACACCCGCGCGCCGGCCGGCATCTGATTTCGCCGGGTGCGCACAAGGTGCGCACCGGCAACCTGACAAGAAAAGAGAACACTATGCAATGGGAAGTCGTCATCGGTCTTGAGAACCACGTGCAGCTCACGACCAACTCCAAGATTTTCAGCGGCAGTGCGATTGCGTTCGGCGCCGAGCCGAACACCCAGGCCAGCCCGGTCGACCTGGCCTTGCCGGGCGTGCTGCCGGTGATGAACCGTGGCGCGGTCGAACGCGCGATCCGCTTCGGCCTGGCGGTGGACGCCAAGGTCGCGCATGAATCGGTGTTTGCGCGCAAAAACTACTTTTACCCGGACTTGCCGAAGGGTTACCAGATCAGCCAGTTCGCCGATCCGATCGTCATCGGCGGCAAGATCACCTTCGGCTTTGAAAAAGATGGCCAGTTCCAGACCAAGACCGTCAACCTGACGCGCGCCCACCTGGAAGAAGACGCCGGCAAGTCGCTGCACGAAGACTACGCCGGCATGACCGGCATCGACCTGAACCGCGCCGGCACGCCGCTGCTGGAAATTGTGTCGGAGCCGGAAATGCGCAGCGCGGCCGAAGCCGTGGCCTACGCCAAGGCGCTGCATACCCTGGTCGTGTGGCTGGGCGTGTGCGACGGCAACATGCAGGAAGGCTCGTTCCGTTGCGACGTCAACGTCTCGGTGCGTCCGGCTGGCACGACCGCGCTGGGCACCCGCTGCGAGATCAAGAACCTGAACTCTTTCCGTTTCATGGAAGAAGCCATTGCTTATGAAGTGCGGCGCCAGATCGAGCTGATCGAAGATGGCGGCAAAGTGCAGCAAGCGACCGTGCTGTGGGATCCGGACGCCAAGAAAACCACGGTGATGCGCCTGAAGGAAGACGCCCAGGATTACCGCTACTTCCCCGACCCGGACTTGCCGCCGCTGCTCATTTCGGACGAGTGGATTGCGCGCGTCAAGGCCGATATGCCGGAATTGCCGGCCGCGATGCGCGCGCGTTTCGCGGGCGACTACGGCTTGCCGGAATACGACAGCCTGTTCCTGACCTCGTCGAAAGAAATGGCCTCGTACTTCGAAGCCGTGGTCGCCAAGACCGGGAAAGAGCAAGCCAAGACCGTGGCCAACTGGCTGATGGGCGACGTGGCCTCGACCCTGAACCGCGAAAACGTCGAGATCGCCGATTCGCCGGTGGAAGCGTCGCAACTGGCCGTGATGATCAAGCGCATCGCCGACGGCACGATTTCCAACAAGAGTGCCAAGGAAGTGTTCGCGGGCATGTGGGAAGCCAGGTCGAACGATGAGCACATCGCCGATGTGGTCATCAAGGAAAAAGACCTGGTAACCATCTCCGACAGCGGCGCACTGGAAAAGATCGTCGACGACGTGCTGGCGGCCAACGCCAAATCGGTCGAGCAATACCGCGCCGGCAAGGAAGCGGCCATCAACGCGCTGATCGGGCAGGCCATGAAGGCATCCAAAGGCAAGGCCAACCCGGCTGAGCTGACCGAGTTGCTCAAGAAAAAGCTGGCAGCGTAAGCGGCATGGCGCCATCTCCGCCAGTGCGTGGGGATGGCGTTGTTCCCGTCGGGCGCCGTTGTGCCCGCACTCCCCCTCTCCGATCATGACCATCCATTCGTCCATCGAACGCATCCAGGCCAAGCTCCAGGCGCTCACGCTGGCCGATCCGCAGCTGGCCCTGTTTGGCGCCTCCACCCACAAGTACCTGCTGGACCCGGTCAAGACCGCGGCCCAGGTCAGCGAGTTCGAGCGCCAGCACGGCATCGTGTTGCCGGACGAGTACCGCCAGTACCTGCTGCACGTCGGCAATGGCGGCGCGGGGCCGTATTACGGCATGTTGCCACTGACGGCCAGTGGCGCCGCTGGCCAGCTGTCGACACCGTTTTCGATGAGGGGCGCATGGAATAGGACATACGAGGGCGATCCCGGCGACAACGACGCCTACATGCGTTGGGAAGCCGTGTATAGCGATGACAAGTGGCGCTGCGGGCTGCTGACGATCTGCGATTTCGGCTGCGGCGACGATGTGTGCCTGGTGGTGGCGGGCGAAGAGTACGGCCACATCTGGATGGATGACCGTTGCGGCGATGGTGGCATCTATCCGGACACCTCATTCGGGCAAACCGGGCGCATCACGTTCCTGGCGTGGTACGAATTGTGGCTCGATACATCGCTGCGCGAAGCGCGCGACAATCAGGAATGACAGACAGATGGGGACCTCGAAAAACCATAGCGAGCGGTGCAAGTTTCGTCGGAGAAGCGCAGCCGTACGAAGGTACGGTGAGCATCGCCGGACGAAAATTGCGCCGCGCAGCAGGTTTTTCGAGGTCCCCAGATGATCCTTGCCGTGGATGTGCATTATGAGCAGGACTGCGGCTATGCCGCAGGCTTGCTGTTCGCGCAATGGGATGACGTAGCGCCGCTGGCCGTGTTCAGCAAAAAGCAGCCTGGTGTCGGTGAATATGTTCCTGGGGAATTCTACAAGCGAGAATTGCCTTGTATTCTCGCCCTGCTCGATGAACTCGGCCAGCTTCCCGCGACCATCGTCATCGATGGCTTCGTGTTTCTCGACGGCCATGCGCAGGCGGGACTGGGCAAGCATCTGTACGATGCGCTGGGCGGCAAGTCCCGTGTGATCGGCGTGGCGAAAACAGCGTATGCCGGCATCGGCGACGACTATACACTGCTGCGCGGCGACAGCATCAAGGCGCTGTTCATCACCTGCATCGGGCTGGAGCTGGCAGCGGCCAGGGAACACATCGCGGCCATGCATGGACCGCATCGCATGCCGGTATTGCTGAAAACGGTGGACCGCCTCTGCCGCGAGCAGGCACTCGCGGGCGCGGCGGGTCTTGCGGGTCCGGCCGCGCCCGCCCCGCAGGTTTCGGCCCTTACACCCCGTAGCGGGTCCGGTACGCCGACACCGCATCCTTGTACTGCGCCATTTCCGGATCGGCCCCGGCCGCGTTCAGGTAAGTGAACAAGTCGTCCAGGTTCCCGATCGACACCACCGGAATATTGAACTCCTGGCTGACCTGCTGCACCGCCGAACTCGGCGACAATGCGCCATCCATGCCCGAGCGTTCCATGCGGTCGAGCGCGATCAGCACGGCGCACGGCTCGGCGCCGGCGGCGCGGATCATGTCGACCGATTCGCGCACCGAGGTGCCCGCCGAGATCACGTCGTCGATGATGACGACCTTGCCCGCCAGCTTGGCGCCGACGATGGTGCCGCCCTCGCCATGATCCTTGGCTTCCTTGCGGTTGTAGGCGAAGGAGGTGTTATGTCCCTTGCCCGCCAGCGCCACCGCCGTGGCCGACGCCAGGGTGATGCCCTTGTAGGCCGGCCCGAACAGCATGTCGAATTCGATCCTTGAGTCGAGCAGGGTCTGCGCGTAAAACTGCGCCAGCTGGGCCAGGGTGGCGCCGTCATGGAACAGGCCGGCATTAAAGAAATACGGCGACTGGCGGCCCGCCTTGGTGCTGAACTCGCCGAAGCGCAACACGCCCGCCGACACTGAAAACGCGATAAACTGTTGGCGCAAATTATTCACGACGACCTCATTTGTTCATATAGAAAAGTGGCGCTATTTTACGCCACCCTCCTCACCCCCTGGAACCATGCCAAAAATTATTTCCGCGAACCTGAACGGGATTCGCTCCGCCCACAAGAAGGGCTTTTTCAACTGGATGGCGAACCAGACCGCCGATTTCGTCTGCGTCCAGGAGCTCAAGGCGCAGTTGCCCGACATGACAGAGGAATTCCTGATGCCGGGCGGCTACCACGGTCATTTCCATTACGCTGAGAAAAAGGGCTACTCGGGCACCGGCATTTACAGCCGGCTTGCGCCGGACGCCGTGCGGATCGGCTTCGGCAGCCCGGAATTCGATGCCGAAGGCCGCTACGTGCGCGCCGATTTCGGCAACCTGACCATCATTTCGGTCTACTGCCCGTCCGGCTCTTCCTCGCCGGAACGCCAGGAAGCCAAGTTCCGCTTCATGGAATTGTTCCTGCCGCACCTGCTCGAACTGCGCGCCGAGGGCCGCGAGGTGGTCATCTGCGGCGACTGGAACATCGCCCACCACGAGATCGACTTGAAAAATTTCAAAGGCAACAAGAAAAATTCCGGCTTCCTGCCGGAAGAGCGCGCCTGGCTGACGAAGATTTTCGATGAAGTCGGCTTCGTTGACGTGCATCGCGGCATCGACAAGCGGCCCGAGCAGTACACCTGGTGGAGCAACCGAGGCCAGGCGTACGCCAAGAACGTCGGCTGGCGTATCGATTATCACGTGGCAACACCCGGCATCGCGGCGCACGCCAAGGAAGTGTCTATTTACAAGGATGAGCGCTTTTCGGACCACGCACCGCTGATCATCGATTACCGCCTCTGAGAAGGCACGCCAAGGCGGAGCGCCAAGGCGACGTGCCAAGGCGGGCGCTACAGGACGCGCCGGCTCTCGAAACGGCGCGGCTGGCCGGTCAAGGGGTCGTCGAAGCCGATTGAGCGCGCCAGCAGCTTGAGCGGCTTGGCGAAGTCATCGCCCTTGCATGGCAGCGCCTCGGGATAAAACGTGTCGTTCAGGATCGGCGCGCCCAAGGCGGCCATATGCACCCGCAACTGGTGCTTGCGGCCCGTATGCGGCTGCAAGCGGTACAGCATGGCGTCGCCGTGCGGCTTGATGACATCGACCACGCTCTCCGAGTTCGGCTCGCCCGCCACCTCTTGCATGCGGAAAAACGGATTTCCCTCGACCATGCGGCTGCGGTGAACCAGTGGGAAACTGAGCGCCGGCAAGGGCGCGGCCAGCGCTTCGTACTCCTTGTGTACGCTGCGCTTCTGGAACAGCGACTGGTATGCGCCACGGGTGGCTTCCTGGTGCGAGAAAATCACCACCCCGGCCGTTTCGCGGTCGAGCCGGTGGATGGGCGTGAGCTGCGCCAGCCCCGTTTTGTTCTTCAGCCGCACCAATAACGTTTCGTGCAGGAAGCGCCCGCCCGGTGTCATCGGCAGGAAATGCGGCTTGTCGACCACCAGCAAATGCGCGTCGCGAAACAGGATCTGTTCCTCGAAAGGAATCGGCGTCTCGGCCTCAAGCTCGCGGTAATACCAGATGCGCATGCCGCGCTTGAGCACGCTGTCGGGTCCAAGCACGGCGCCGCCGGCGTCGACCACGTCGCCGCGCGCCATGCGCTCGCGCCAGGTCGCCTCGCCCACATCGGCAAAATGCCCCGTCAGGAAGGCCAGCGCGCCGCCAGTTGGGTTGTCATCGAGCCACAAATAACTGGGCGCGACGCCATCGCGGATGGGCAGCGGAACGTGCGCGTTGGCGTCGGCCTGGCGTCCCATTTAGTCGGTCGCGTTGGTGCGGTACGGCGGCAGTTGCCCGACCGTGGTGTTCTGGCTGCGCGCATACAGCGGCAACAGCACGCCCATGTGTACCTGCATCTGGCCGATGCGTTCCTTGCCGCCCGGGTGGGTCGAGAGCCAGGCCGGCGGCGCGCCATTGTTTTGCTCTGCCATTTTCTGCCACAGGATAATGCCGGCACGCGGGTCGAAACCGGCGCGCGCGGCCAGGTCCAGGCCGATCAGGTCGGCTTCGCGTTCATCGTCGCGCGAGAATTTGAGCGAGGCGAACTGCGCGCCGTACTGGGCCACGGTATCGGTGGTGGCGGGGTCCAAGCCGAACACCTGCGCGACGATGGCGCCGCCCAGGCGCGCACCGACATTGGTCGCGGTCGACTTGACCGCCTGCCCGCGCCCGTGTTCGCGCAGCGCATGCGAAATTTCGTGGCCCATGATGGCCGCCACCTCGTCGTCGGTCAGCTTCAGCTTGGTCAAGATGCCGCTGAAAAACGCGATGCGCCCGCCCGGCATGCAAAACGCGTTGACCTGGTCGGACGCGAGCAGGTTGACCTGCCAGTTCCACTTGGCCGCTTGCGGATTCCAGCGCGTGGCGTACGGAATGATGCGCTTGGCGATGGCGCGCAGGCGGATCACCTCGGGATGGTTGTCGGGCACCAGCGCACCCTTCTGCCGGGCCTGGCCCATCAGTTGCGTGTATTGCTGCGCCGCTTCTTCATCCATGCGCTCGGCCGAGGCCAGCACGCGGTAGCGCGGCATCGGCCGCACCTGGATGCCATCCTGCACCGTGGCCCCGGACTTGCCCTTCCCCTCGGTCTTGATCGGCATCGGCAAGGGCTGGGCGCTGGCCAGGCTCGAGCAGGCGAGTGCCACGGCCAGCAAGATTGGTCTGATCTGTTTCATGTGTCGTTTCTTTGCTGTGTATTTGATAACAACATCATCGCAGGAAACCGGCGTTCATGCACACACGATAAGCGCGCGCCGGTTTGCCTGCGTGATCTTATGCCGCCGGCCGTGACTTCTTGCGTAGCCGGAACACCGCCAGGCTGCCGCGCAGGTTGGGCAGGAAGGAGACCGGCTTGCCATCGGCCAGCGCGACCCGCTCCAGCACTTCGAGGCCGCATTCGTCCGCCAGTTCCTCGAAATCGTAAATGGTCGCGCAGCGCACGTTGGGCGTGTCGTACCACTGGTACGGCAGCGACTTGGAGACCGGCATGCGGCCGTGAAGCAGCGCCATGCGGTGCGGCCAGTAGGCAAAATTGGGGAACGAGACGATCGCTTCGGCGCCGACCCGCACGATATCGCGCAGCAGCGCCTCGACGTTCTGCATCATCTGCAAGGACGACAGGCACATGACCGTGTCGAAGGAATTATCGGAAAACAGGCCGAGGCCTTTTTCCATGTCCTGCTGGATCACGTTGATGCCGCGCCGCGCGCTGGCCAGCAGCGAGTCGTCGGCGATTTCGATGCCGTAGCCGGTGCAGCCCTTGCCGCTCTGGAGATAGCGCAGCATGGCGCCGTCGCCGCAGCCCACGTCGAGCACGTGCGACTGCTCCGGCACCCAGTGCGCGATGAACGCCAGGTCCGGGCGCAGGCTGGAGAGGTCTTGAAAATTCATGCTTGCCCTTTCACCGGCATGGCTTCCCAGATGCGCTGATAGTAAGCGCGCACCATGTTCATGTAACGCTCGTCCTCGAGCAGGAAGGCGTCGTGGCCGTGGGGGGCGTCGATTTCGGCGTAGGTCACGCGGCGCCGGTTGCATACCAGCGCCTCGACGATCTCGCGCGAGCGCTCGGGCGAAAAGCGCCAGTCGGTGCTGAACGAGACGACGAAAAACTCGGCCTTGGTGCCGGCCAGCGCGCGCGTGAGGGAGCCGCCGAACGCGCGCGCCGGATCGAAGTAGTCGAGCGCCTTGGTGATCAAGAGGTAGGTATTGGCGTCAAAGTACTCCGAGAACTTGTCGCCCTGGTAGCGCAGGTACGATTCGATTTCGAAGTCGATGCCGAAGTCGAATTTGTAGTCGTTGTTTTCGGCGGCGTTACGCAACTTGCGGCCGAATTTTTCGGCCATGTCGTCGTTCGACAGGTAGGTGATGTGACCGACCATGCGCGCCACGCGCAGGCCGTTTTTCGGCACCACGCCGTGCGCGTAGAAGTCGCCGCCACGGTAATCCGGGTCCGACAGGATCGCCTGGCGCGCCACGTCGTTGAAGGCGATGTTTTGCGCCGACAGCTTGGGCGTGGAGGCGATGACGACGCAGTGGCGCAGGCGGTCGGGGAACATGATGCTCCACGCGAGCGCCTGCATGCCGCCCAGCGAGCCGCCCATGACGGCGGCGAACTGCGCGATGCCGAGGGCGTCGGCCAGGCGCGCCTGCGCGGCGACCCAGTCTTCCACCGTCACCACGGGGAAGGCGGCGCCGTAGGGTTTGTCGGTGGCGGGATTGATGTGCATCGGGCCGGTGGAGCCGAAGCAGGAGCCGAGGTTGTTCACGCCGATGACGAAGAAGCGGTCGGTGTCGAGCGGCTTGCCGGGACCGACCATCGTGTTCCACCAGCCGGTGCTTTTCGGATCGCCCTCGTAGGTGCCGGCCACATGGTGCGAGGCGTTCAGGGCGTGGCAGACCAGCACCGCGTTCGACTTGTCGGCGTTGAGGGTGCCGTAGGTTTCGTACACCAGGGTGTACTCGGCCAGGGCGCCGCCGCCCTGCAACCGCAGCGGTTCGGCAAAGCGCATCGCTTGCGGGGAGACTATTCCAATGGATGACATGAGACTTAAAAGAATGATTAAAGCCACTGCCCTGAACGCCGTCTTCCCCGCGAAGGCGGGGATCCATGGCACCTTTGCTCAAAGGTGCCATGGGTTCCCGCCTTCGCGGGAATGACGGATTTCAGGTTCGAGGTAAAACGGAGAGCTGCATCGCGACGATAGGGGCCAAGCTACCAGAAGCCAATCAAATCACCTGCAACTGCTGCACCGCCTCCACAATCGCGTGCGGCTCGGTGGTGCGCAGGATCTTGCGCGTTTGCGGGATGATGGTGCTCAGGTCGCAATTCAAAATCTCCTGCTTCACCGACAACAGCTGCGCCGGATGCATCGAAAATTCGCGCAATCCCATGCCCAGCAACAGGCGCGTCAACTTCACGTCCCCGGCCATCTCGCCGCACACCGCCACATCGATCCCCGCCTTCTTCCCCGCCATGATGGTCATCGCGATCAACTGCAAGATCGCCGGATGCAGCGGATCGTACAAGTGCGCCACTTCATAATCGACGCGGTCGATCGCCAGGGTGTACTGAATCAGGTCGTTGGTCCCGATCGACAAGAAGTTCATGCGCTTGACGAACATCGGCAGCGCCAGCGCGGCCGCCGGAATCTCGATCATGGCGCCGACGTCGATCGCCACATCGTACTTTTGCCCCGCCTCGCGCAGCTGCGCCTTGGCCTGCTCCACCATCGCCAGGCACTGGTCGATCTCGAACACGTGCGACAGCATCGGGATCAGCAGGCGCACCTTGCCGAACGCGGAGGCGCGCAAGATCGCGCGCAGCTGGGTCAGGAACAGCTGCGGCTCGGCCAGGCAGTAGCGGATCGCGCGCAGCCCCAGCGCCGGATTGAGCGCGGTATGCTCGGTCTGGTCGAGCGGCTTGTCGGCGCCGATGTCGAGCGTGCGGATCGTGACCGGCCGCCCCTTCATCGCCACCACCGCCTTGCGGTACTGCTCGAACTGTTCATCCTCGCTCGGAATCTTGTGCGCTTGCCCGCTGCGGCCCATGAACAGGAACTCGGAGCGGAACAGGCCCACGCCTTCGGCCCCGCACTCGAGCGCGTGCGGGCAGTCGTCCGGCAGCTCGATGTTGGCCAGCAAAGTGATGACGGTGCCGTCGCGCGTGACGGCCGGGGTTTTCTTGAGCTTCGAGAGCTTCTTGCGCGCCTTGAGCATGGCCGCCTGGCGCGCCCGGTACTGCTCCAGCACCAGGGTGCTCGGATTGCAGATCACCACGCCGGCGTCGCCGTCGATGATGACCCAGTCATCCTGTTCGATCAGCTGCGACGCTTGCGACATGCCGACCGCCGCCGGAATATCGAGGCTGCGCGCCACGATCGCCGTGTGCGAGTTCTGCCCGCCCACGTCGGTGACGAAACCGATGAACGAGCGGTCGCGGAACTGCAGCATGTCGGCCGGCGAAATATCGTGCGCGACGACGATCATCTGCGGCTGGAATTGATCGTCCGTCACAGGCGGCGGCGCCAGTTGGGCGGTGCCCATCAAGACCTTGAGCACGCGCTCGGCCACCTGCTGGATATCGGCCTTGCGCTCGCGCAGGTACGGGTCTTCGATTTCGTCGAACTGGGCCGACAATTCGTCGATCTGCGTCACCAGCGCCCACTCGGCGTTGTAGTGGCGCGTGCGGATGATGTCGAGCGGCGCTTCCGAAATCATCGGGTCCGACAAAATCAGCGCGTGTACGTCGATGAAGGCGCCCAGCTCCGTCGGCGCGTCCTTGGGCAGGTCGGTCCACAGCGCCTGCAGGCCGCGATGCACTTCCGCCAGCGCGTCCTGCAGGCGCTTGACCTCCGCTTCGAGCTGTTCTTCCGGCACCAGGTAGTGCTTGACGTCGAGCGCGGCGGGCGTGAGCAGGTGCGCGCGGCCGATCGAGATCCCGCGCGAGACGGGAATGCCGTGCAGCGTGAACGATGCCATCGACATGCCGGTAGAGGTGCGCCCGACCGGCATTACTCGCCTTCGCCGAATTTGTCGTTGATCAGCGCGGTGAGCGCCTCGACACATTCCTTTTCATCGGCGCCATCGGCTTCCAGGGTGACCTTGGCGCCCTTGCCGGCGGCCAGCATCATCACGCCCATGATCGACTTGGCGTTGATGCGGCGCGCGTTGCGGGTCAGCCAGACGTCGCTCGAAAACTTCGCCGCCAGCTGCGTGAATTTGGCAGAGGCGCGCGCATGCAAACCCAGCTTGTTGATAATTTCAAGATCTTGTTGAATCATTTTTTTGTCGTCTCTTCACACGGATCGCATACCGGTGGCCGCAGCCACCACCCACAGCTTTTTACGTCGGTCCTACCCTGATGCGATTATCGACCCGCACCGCCCCGCTTTGCGCGCCCGCCAGCGCCATCTCGACCACCACGTCGAGCGTGTCGCGCCGGTAGGTGATCGCGCGCAGCAGCATCGGCAGGCTGATGCCGGCAATGACTTCCACATGCCCGGCGTCAGCCAGGCAATTGCAGCAGTTGGCCGGCGTGCCGCCCTTGATATCGGTGATCACCAGCACGCCGCTGCCGTCGTCAAGGCGGCAGATCGCCTGGCGCGCCAGCTCGTTGACCTCGGCCAGGTCCTGGTCGGCGCTGACGTCGATCGCCTCGAAATGCTCGGTGGGACCACGGAACACGTGCGCCACCGCGGCCACGAAAGCCTGGCCGAGCGGTGCATGGGTCATCAACAGAATACCTACCATAATATGTTTGCCTTACTTTCCCTGGCTGCGCCGCTCGACGGCGTCGATGAACATCGCCGCCACGTCGAAGCCGGCCTGGTCGAAGATCTCCTGGAAGCAGGTCGGGCTGGTGACGTTGACTTCGGTGAGACAGTCGCCGATCACATCCAATCCTACCAGTAACAGGCCGCGCTCGGCCAGCACCGGGCCGAGCGTTTCGGCGATGTGCAGGTCGTGCGCGCTCAAGGGCTGGGCCACGCCGATGCCGCCGGCGGCCAGGTTGCCGCGAATTTCGCTCCCCTGCGGGATGCGCGCCAGCGCGAACGGCACCGGCTTGCCGTCGATGACGAGGATGCGCTTGTCGCCCTTGACGATCTCGGGGATGTAGCGCTGCGCCATGATGGTCCGGGCGCCGTTGCCGGTCAGCGTTTCGATCACCGAGCCGAGGTTCATGCCGTCGGCGCCGATGCGGAAGATGCCGGCGCCGCCCATGCCGTCGAGCGGCTTGAAGATCACGTCGCCATGCTTGGCGTGGAAAGCGCGCAGGCGCGCCGCGTCCGAGGTGACCAGGGTGGGCGAGGTGAATTCGGTGAACTGGGCGATCGCCAGCTTTTCGTTATGGTCGCGGATCGCGGACGGCTTGTTGAAGATGCGCGCGCCCTGGCGTTCGGCCAGTTCGAGCAGATAGGTGCCGTACACGTACTCCATGTCGAACGGCGGGTCCTTGCGCTGGATCACGGCGTCGAACTCGGACAGGCGCATCGCGGCCTTGGGCGCGGCGCGGTACCAGTCGTCGGCCTCGCCGGTCAGGGTGATCTGCGCGATATCGGCGCTGACGATGCCCTCTTCCAGGGCCATGTCGCGCTGCTCGAAAGCGTAGACCGCGTGGCCGCGCCGGGCCGCTTCGCGCATCATGGCGAAGGTCGAATCCTTGTACGTCTTGAAGCCGGACAGCGGATCGGCGAGGAAAGCGATTTTCATGGGCGATTCCATTGAGGGTAATGCCTGATTTTAGCCGGAAACGCCAATGTTGGCTTGGATGGGGCCGGATGAGCGAGTGGAAGAGGTGGACGGCCCGCCAAGCAGTGTGGTACAGCAGAATGAGGCTGACATGGCACATTGGTAACAGTATGGATGCATCGTGCCGTCTGGACAGGGTGCAGGAAGCGTTGCCTGCATACGAAAATCGGCCATATCGACAGCGGATGCACGGGCCGGCGGACCCGTGCAAACCCGTCCGCCTGCCAGCGCCTCAATACACTTCAGGATTCGGATCGGTCCGTTCCATCTCGAGCGAGGCCGCAATCAGCCCCAGGCGTGCAACCACGCCATACACATAGAAGCGGTTCGGCGCCGCCGTGCCCGGCTTGGCTTTCAGGTCCGGCACGGCGTGCTGCTGGGCAAACGCCAGCGGCACGTATTGCGAGCCCGGCGCGTTCAGGTTCTGGTCGATGCCGCGCTCGGCGTGAATCCGGTAGAAGCCGCCCACCACATAGCGGTCGATCATGTACACCACCGGCTCGGCCACCGCATCCTTGATGTTCTCGAAGGTCGGCACGCCTTCCTGGATGATGACGTCGCTGATTTCCACGCCATCCTTGATGACCGACATCTTCTGGCGCTGCGCACGGGTCAGTTCGCGCACCTCGCTGGCATCCTTGATCGTCAGGATACCCATGCCGTAGGTGCCGGCATCGGGTTTCAGGATCACGAACGGCTTTTGCTCCTTGATTCCGTATTCCTTGTACTTCTTGCGGATCTTGGCCAGCAGCATGGTCACATTGTCGGCCAGGCATTCCACGCCCTGGTCTTCGTCGAAATTGATCGCGCCGCATTTGCTGTGGAAAGGGTTGACCATCCACGGATCGACATCGATCAGCTTGCCGAACTTCTTGGCCACTTCGTCGTAGGCGGCCAGGTGGTTGCTCTTGCGCCGCAGCGCCCAGCCCGCGTGCAGCGGCGGCAGCAGCGATTGTTCGTGGATATTTTCCAGGATCGACGGGATGCCGGCCGACAGGTCGTTATTGAGCAAAATGGTGCATGGATCGAAATCCTTCAGGCCCACGCGGCGCCCGTTGGCGGACCGCACCAGCGGCTCGACCACCAGCATGTTCCCGTCAGGCAGCGCCAGCGGCGTGGGCTGGGTGATCTCGGGCGACAAGGAACCGAGCCGCACATGCAGCCCGGTCTGGCGGAAAATCTGCATCAGGCGCGCCACGTTCTGCAGGTAATGCGGATTGCGCGTGTGCCCTTCCGGCACCAGCAGCAGGTTGCGGGCGTCCGGGCAATATTTGTCGATGGCGGCCATGGCGGCTTGCACGGCCAGCGGCAGCATCTCAGTGGCAAGATTGTTGAAACCACCAGGGAACAGGTTGGTATCGACCGGGGCCAGCTTGTAGCCGGCGTTGCGCAAGTCGACCGAGCAATAGAACGGCGGCGTGTGCTCCTGCCACTCCATGCGGAACCAGCGCTCAATGGCGGGCGTGGCCGCCAGGATTTTCTTTTCGAGGTCGAGCAGCGGTCCGGTCAGGGCCGTGACGAGGTGGGGAACCATGGTTACTTCCTTAAATGATGCGGGAGGCCGACCCTCCAGGCACGCAGAATTCGCTATATTACCGTGCGAGAACACCACATCGGGGCGAAATCCGTATTTTAAAGTCCCATGGCCTTGCCAGGCAAAAACGATCTTGCGCCCCCCCCCCCGAGCGGCGCACGGCAGGTCTCCCTCGCTTCCCGCTTGCCGTCATCGGGGCTTAGGTGCTTTTTTCGCCTACTTCCAGCTTGGCGGTGACGGCGTCACCGACAGCGAAGGCATCTGCCTCTTCCGGCAAGGCGTGATACGCCTTTTGCGCCGCGTCGAACCCCACCTTTTCTGCCTTGTTGACAGCCAGTGTCCGATTGAATTCCTTTATCGCGGCTCTCTTATTCGCTAAATGGGCCAGATACGTCGGGTCCTTTTCCCTTAACTCTTTACTGTCGTGGAACTGCGGGGACTGTTCTCCTTTATACGTTTCAAGCGTTGCAACGGCCTCTTCGTAGGTCAGCCTCGCTTTCGAAAAGTCAGCACTTGTCTGACATAATCGGGGGAAGGTATAGTGCGCCAATTTTCTGAGCGTGGCGTTGCGTTTCTCGCGATCTGCGCCATATACGCTTGTATGGTAGGACTTTGCTTCGGCGATCTCGTCTGTGCCCATGGCGCACTTGTCTACAGCCTCCTTTGCCTGTTTCAGTATAGGCTTGGGAATTTGGTCAGAATGTGGTGGCGCTATTCCTTCCTGGCCAATATATTTGGCGATCATGAAGAATTGCTGTGCATGGCGCGATTCGTGGTACACCGTTCCAGCGGTCTCGGCCATTGACCTTTTTCCCAGGGTTTCCTCCGTCATTCCCATACTCCAGGTCTTCGAGTCGAACTCGCCGTTGCGCCCGCCGCCGAGATCCATCAGGCTGATGCTCGGGGCGGGAACGCGGGCTGCTTCAAATTGGGCGTTGATTACGTTTTGCAAATGTTCTATCTTTTGGGCGGGGGATTTTTTGCCCCAATCAGCTTCCACCGCCTTCATTTGAGCAACGAAGGCATCAATGACCTCTGGATGCGCAAGACTTGTGATGCGCACATCCGGTGCCACGGCGTCAGTGAGCCGAGACGATGGGACTGGGCTGGACATTTGAGCAACTTGGTGATCGATCTCGGTTGAATCCGAGACACTTTCCATATCCACATCCGGTACCTCGGCGTCAGTGAGCCGAGACGATGGGACTGGGCTGGACATTTGAGCAACGTGGTGATCGATCTCGGTTGAATCCGAGACACTTTCCATGTCCACATCCGGTACCTCGGCGTCAGTGATATGACATGATTGGACTAGAATGGAAATTTCGGCAATTAAGCGCTCCATCTCGCGAGGCGAGATGAACAGTTGATTGGGGTGCCCGGTTTTTGCCCTCTTTCCCTCCTTTGTAAGATATTCGTTTACCAACCGTCGAAACATATTCGCGTCGCGCGCGGACACTTGCCTTCGCGGCGATGATGGCCTGGCGGCGGCGCTATTGTCGGGATGTGCGGCCTGAGTTGCGGCTGCGTCAGTGATCTGAGACGTTTGGACCGGGTTGACCACCTGGGCAGAGGCGGCATGATTCACTGGGGCTGCACGCATATGTTTACCTTAGCGAGAGAGTATGGCAGGGACCGAGGCGATGCCTTGGCGGAACGATCGAATATCATTCCAGTGAGTAACGCCAAGCCGGCATAGGTTCCATCCGGGGACCGGGAACGATGCCCTTCAGGCAGGGCATGTGCAACATATCGCTGGCAAAATGCAGCGGGCTCCCAAAGTCGATATTCAACTTTGGGAGCCCGGTACTGTGCAGGACAGCAAACCGGCCCGCGAAGGACCGGCCATGCTGGAAACGATCAGCTGTGGTAGGCCGACTCGCCGTGGCTGGTGATGTCGAGCCCTTCGCGTTCCTCTTCTTCCGGCACGCGCAGCCCAATCACCACGTCCACCAGTTTATAGGCAAGGAACGACACGAGCGCCGACCACAGGATGGTGGTGCCGACCGCGGTCAGCTGCGTGAGCACCTGGCCGCCGATCGCGTAATCCGCCGATGCCTTGTTGGCAACGTAGTCGAAAATGCCCTGCCCGCCCAGCGATGGCGCCGCAAACACGCCGGTCAGCAGCGCACCGAGGATACCGCCCACGCCGTGTACGCCGAACACGTCGAGCGAGTCGTCGGCGCCGATCAGGCGCTTGAGGCCGTTCACTCCCCACAGGCAGACAATACCCGCCAGCAAACCAATGACCAAACCGCCCATCGGGCCGACGAAGCCCGCCGCCGGGGTGATCGCCACCAGGCCGGCCACCGCGCCGGACGCGGCGCCCAGCATCGATGGCTTGCCCTTGGTGACCCACTCGCCGAACACCCACGACAGGGTGGCGCAGGCGGTTGCCAGCAGGGTGTTGATGAAGGCCAGCGCGGCGATGTCGCCCGCTTCCAGGGCCGAACCGGCGTTAAAGCCGAACCAGCCCACCCACAACAGCGAGGCGCCGATCATGGTCATGGTCAGCGAATGCGGCGCCATGGCTTCGCGGCCGTAGCCGACGCGCTTGCCGATCAGGATTGCGCCCATCAGGCCGGCCACTGCCGCGTTGATGTGCACCACGGTGCCGCCGGCGAAATCGAGCGCACCTTTTTGAAACAGCCAGCCGGCTTTGGCGGTTTCGCTGGCCAGGGTGGCGGCGTCGGTGATGGCGTCCGGGCCGGTCCAGAACCACACCATGTGGGCGACCGGCAGGTAGCCGAAGGTGAACCACAGCACCATGAAGGCGAGCAAGGCGGCAAACTTGATGCGTTCGGCAAAGGCGCCCACGATCAGGCAGCAGGTAATCGCGGCGAACGTGCCCTGGAAAGCGACATAGATGAACTCGGGAATGACCACGCCCTTGCTGAAGGTGGCGGCGTAGGCAAAGGCGCCCTTGGCCGGGTCCCAGATGCCGTTCAGCAAAGCCCGGTCGAAGCCGCCGATGACGGCGTTGCCCGGCGTGAAGGCGACCGAATAGCCGTAGATGCACCACAGCACGATGATCAGGGCAAACACCACGAACACCTGCATCAGCACCGACAGCATGTTCTTGGTGCGCACCAGGCCGCCGTAAAACAGCGCCAGCCCGGGAATCGTCATCAGGATCACCAGCACGGTGGCGATGAACATCCAGGTGGTGTCGCCTTTGTGCGGCACCGGGGCTGGCGCGGCGGCGGGGGCGGCGACGCCGGCGCTGACGGCGGCCGGCGTGACAATGGCGGTGGCCGGCGCTTCGACCGGCGTGACCACGGCCGCCGTGGTGTCAGGCTTGGGCGCATCCTGGGCCGAGGCCGGCAATACGCCGCCGATGGCGCACAGCACGGCCAGTCCGGCCAGCCATTTTGTTATCGTTTTATTCATCAGTATTCCCCTCAGCTTAAAGTGCTTCGTTGCCGGTTTCGCCGGTCCGGATACGCACGACCTGTTCCAGGTTATAGACAAAAATCTTGCCGTCGCCAATCTTACCCGTGCGCGCGGCGCGTTCGATGGCTTCGATGGCTTGTTCGACGATGGCGTCGTCGACGGCCGCCTCGATCTTGGTCTTGGGCAGGAAGTCGACCACGTACTCGGCGCCCCGATACAGCTCGGTGTGGCCTTTCTGGCGCCCGAAGCCCTTGACCTCGGTCACGGTAATCCCTTGCACATTGATGGCCGAGAGCGCTTCGCGCACTTCGTCCAGCTTGAAGGGTTTGATAATGGCGGTGATCATTTTCATGGCTGGCCTCTTAAAAAGTTTTGGACACGGTCAGCACGGCGCGCGAACGGCCCAGGTCCTTGCCGTTGACCGGGCTGACATACAGGTCGGTGTTGGCGCTGATCACGGCCAGCGCGACCGATGCGAATCCGAAGTCCTTGGTCAGGCCGATCTTGGCGTCGTTATAGCTCAGGGCGTCGTTGTGGGCCACGCGCTGGCGGCCGAGGTGCAGGTTGAGCACCAGGCCGGTGGCCAGCTCGAGGTTGACGCCCAGGTCCAGGTAGCCGCTACCCTTGCTGTCGGTGGTGCCGAACAGATTGGTCGTCGAATGCGCGTATTTGATGTAGGCCGGCCCCATGCCGACCTGGCCGTACAGCTCGAAGGTGTTGGCGTTCGGATGCAATCCGTTGGAAGGGAAGCCGTAGTACAGGCCGCCAACGTCGTAGCTGATGCCCTTGGCGATCTCGCCTTTCTTGCCGCCGTACAGGTCGATTTCGACATCGCCGTCGCCGCCCAGGTCGCTGGTCCACTTGATGGTCGAGGCCCACACGCCGGCATACGCGCCGCTCGGGTTGTGGGTGTAGTCGGCGCCGCCCTGCACGGCCGGCTTCATGCGGCTTTGCGACAGGCCGCGATAGCGGTAATCGCTGGTCACGGCGGCGTTGAAGCTCACTGCATTGTCGGGCACGGGCTGGTCGGCAGCCTGGGCCAGCGGGGCTCCCAGGGTTGCCAGCGCCAGGGTCAGCGCGGCGGCGAGAGACAACGGAGTACACAGCTTGTTCATGGCGGTTCCCTTATGGTTTTTTAACAGAGACGGCGGTTGGGGTTTAAAATGAAGCCTGGAGCATGCACACTGCTTATCTACCCATTAGCAGAAGTCGTGCCAGCTCCGCTGACGCCCGGACGCAACTTGTATTTGCGCCTGGCGTCCCCAACTTGCTGTTAATAAACAGTAAAATTTCCGCGATTCCGGTCGCGGCCGGCATACATGCACCAAACTGGCCCACCTGCCGCACCGCTGCGGTGCGCTACCGATTTCACGAGGATTGCGATGGATATGAACAGCTTTTTCAACGACTTGCAGGGCAAGATCAACCAGGCCATCGAGAGTTCGCCTGCCAAGGATATCGAGAAGAACGTCAAGAGCATGATGACCCAGGGCTTTTCCAAGCTCGACCTGGTCACACGCGAGGAATTCGATATCCAGGCCCAGGTACTGGCCAAGACCCGCGCCAAGCTCGAAGCACTCGAACTGCGCGTGGCCGCGCTCGAAGAACAGCTGACCCCGGCCAAGCCGCAGGTCTGAGCGCATGCGGGCTGCGCGCCCGCATGGCTTTACCGCTGCATCAGCAGGCGTTCGACGGCCTCGATCTGGGCGGCGGAAAAGGCGTTGCGGCCCGCCTCGCGCGTCAGCAATTCGCCCATCGCCCAGGCGTAGATCAGCTGCGCCCGCGTGGCTGCCTCGGGCGCCTCAAAACCGGCTTCCACCAGCAGGCTCGCCACGAAGGCGACGCGCCGTTCATGCACCCGGCGCAACACCTGGGCCGCGCCCGGGTCTTGCGCGCCGAGCGTGTTGATGGCGTCATACAGGCCCACATCGAGCTGCCCCACGTTGGACAGCAGCAGGTGCAGGCGCGCCGGCGCATCGGTCGCGGCCAGGGCGATGCTGCCGATGATCTGGTCGGTGGCGACCGATTCCCAGCGTTCCAGCACCGCCAGCGCAAAGCTGGCGGCGCTGTCGAAATGCCAGTAAAAGCTGCCCCGGCTCACGCCCATCCGCTTGCACAGCGGATCGGCCTTCAAGGCCTGCGGCCCATCCTCGCGCAAGACGGCCAAGCCGAAGTCGAGCCAGGTCTCGCGCGATAAACGTGGCTGTCCGGGCGAACGGGGCGATGACATGGCAAACTCCCAACAATACGATGGCGGCGCCCGGGCGGGCGCGCGGCATGCGGTCTCATGCGCCGGCATCATAAGGTACCGTCGGCAAACCCAAGAGACCATACATCGTGTATAGTCAAACTATACACTCTGTATGGTTGGCCGCAACCGTGGCCAGCCGGCGCTTGTCATCCCAGGGAGCACACCATGTTTGCACGAGTCGCCCATGTTCAAGCCAAGCCAGAAAAGATCGGCGAGGTCGTTGCGCTGTACACCAGTTCGGTCATGCCGGTTCTTCAACAGCTGCAGGGATTCAAGGGAACGTATCTGTTGACCGATCCGGATACCGGCAAAGGCATGTCGATCACCTTGTGGGAGACCGAGGCCGACCGCCTTGCCAGCGACAGCGAAGCCGCCTTGCACGGACCGATCGTCCAGGTCATGCCGCTGCTGGCCGCGCCGCCCGTGGTGCTGGGGTTCGACGCCATCGAGGTGGTGTAAGCGGCGGGCGCGGCAACTGACGGCGCACTATTTCGCTGTGCGTCATGCTGCCGTCATCTGGGAGGATTATTCTGACGTTGTTGGTGACCTGCCCCAGCAGGTCCCACAGGTTAGTCCGGTGACCTCGAACACCGGCACCAGACATGTGCAGCCGGACACCCTCCGGCTGCTTTTTTTTGCCCGCAATCAGCGCGCCGGCACGCTCGGACGATGAATCACGGGGGCATGGCGAACTCCGGCAGGGCAATTGAGATGAATGGATCAGCCCAGAGCCGTGACGGTCACGCGGTGTCCGACGGATTAACGTTGTCCAAATGTAATTTCGACGAAAATATAACAATCGATTACAAAATTGTCAACACATCCTATATGGATAAACACTGGGGGGACGCGCTGCATGGCGCGTCGTCCCCTGAGGAAAAAACCTACGCCAGTTCTTGCGGATTGGCTTGCTTCCACGCTGCAAATTGTTTCGTGAAAACCGCGAACAGCGCGTCGTAGATCTCGACCGGATCGTCGTCGAGCACGGGCTCGTCGTGACCGTACTGTCCCTGGCGCTTGCCGAACATGGCTTTCAGGTCGGCATTGATCCAGATGCCATCCATGTGATGGAAGTAGATGGAGGCAAACTGGCGCAGGCCGGGCTCATCCGTCAGGTGGGTGTCCCACAGGCCGCGTGCCAGGCCAAGCTGCACCAGTTGCGACGGCCGCGCTTGCCTGCTGCGCATGGCGTCGAGGAGTTCATCCTGGCCGGGGAACATGCTGCGCTCGAGCCAGCCGTTTTCCAGCGCCCATTGCACGAACAGGCCGGCGCCGCTGTTGTGTTGCCTGGCCGCCTCGGGCGACGCCAGCTCGCGGCCTTGCCTGATCTGCACGCAGGCATTGGTGCGGCCATTGTTCATCCACAATTTGAGCTCGGTGTCACGCGCGGCATCCAGGGCCAGGGTACATTCTTTTTCCACCTCGCCATCTTCATCGACGGTTTCCTTGTAGTGCTGCGGCAGCTTGAGCGCAATGGCGGCCCACAGCGCGTCGCCATGCACGCCGAACAGGACCGGCTCGTTATAGGCGTCGCCAAGATACACGCTGTCGAGGAAGGGGCAGATTGCCTTGGCGCTGATCTGCACCGGCGCGTAGTTCGGGTTCAGCACCTTGCGGCTGAACAGAAAGCTGATGTCGGCCTTTTTCGCCGTCAGCCAGATACTGTCGTCGCGTTTGGCGTTGCCGATGGACTGTGGCGGGGCCTTGCCGAACACCTCTTCGGCGAGCGCGCACAGCTGCGGGTCGGCGGCGGTGCGGCCCACCAGGCTGCTCAGCATCTTGAGACGGTCGCCCATGCCTTCGATATGATCCAGGTAGCCCGGCGCCACGGCGGGTGCAGCACCATGCTGGGTTGGCGGTGCGCGCCGTTCGGGAGGATCGCCTGCGGCGTAGGCGGAAAAATCGAATTGCCCGCTGACGGCAGGCGCGGCGATCTTGCTTTTGTTGAGCCAGGAGGTGAATGCCTTGCGCGCCGCCACTTGCTCTGCCTCGCGCTCGTCGTCGGGAAGATCGATCTCGGTCTCGGTTTCGCCCGCATCGATGGCCAGCAGAAAAGCTTCGAACGAGTCGGCCAGCGTGCGCAGTTCGCCTTCGGAACCGATCAGCACGACGGCGGGCGGCTCGACCGCTTCGCACAGGCCGATCAAGGAACCGTCGGGCAGGCTGAGGAAGGCCCAGGTGTTCGCGCCCCAGCGCTCCATGCCTTCCCAGGCATCGCCGCCGGCCAGGTTTTCCGGGGCCAGTTCGAAATAGCCGAGGTCGCCGTATTCATAGGGTGCCAGCCAAGTGAAAAATTTGGCCATCAGGGCCGGTACTGGCCGGCCGATTTCTTTTTCCCATGCCGCTACGTCAAAATCCATCGATATTCCTGTTCTCTGAAAGCATGTGCGAATGCCGCCGGTCGCGTTGCCGCGCGGCGGGTGTATGGATGCATTGTATGCCCTAAGTCGGCGGGCGCCGATTTAGCTTGCTTCCGGCCCCGGACCTGGCTGACCGCCTTGACCACATATTAGCTCGCAATACATCGAATCATTCGATCTTTCATGACGCTATATTCGAGTTGTACGATGCTTTTGTGCGACATATAGTGAACCTGTCGGGCCACGATGGCCGGGCCGGCCACGCCGGACCGTGGTAACGACGCGGCAGGCTAAGCGACTAAGGACGATGGAGAGCATCCAATGAACGGTTTAGAAACGATTGCAAGCGCCCCCATGTGGGCAGGGTTTGTCGGCTTCGTGCTGCTCATGCTGGCCCTCGACCTGTTCGTATTTGGGGGCAACAAGGCGCACAAGGTCAGCGTCAAGGAGGCCGGCGCCTGGTCGCTGGTGTGGGTCAGCCTGGCCTTGTTGTTCAACGGCGGCCTGTGGTGGTACCTGAAGGGCACGGTGGGCGCGGAGATCGCGGACCAGAAAGCGCTTGAGTTTTTCTCGGGTTACCTGATCGAGAAAGCGCTGTCGGTCGATAACGTGTTTGTGTTCCTGCTGATCTTCACCGCCTTCCAGGTACCCCAGCAGTATCAGCGGCGCGTGCTGATCTACGGCGTGCTCGGTGCGATTGTCATGCGCGCCGTGATGATCTGCGCGGGTGCGTGGGTGGTCAGCGAGTTCAGCTGGGTGCTGTACCTGTTCGGTGCGTTCCTGCTTTTTACCGGCCTGCGCATGCTGGTGGCGGTCGACGAGGAACCGGATGTGGCGAACAACCCGATCCTGCGCTTTGCGCGCCGGCACTTGCGTGTGGCCGCAGACGATCACGGCGAGCGGTTTTTCATCAGCAAAGATGGATTGCGTTATGTGACGCCGCTGTTCCTGGTGCTGCTGTTGATCGAAGTGACGGACCTGGTGTTTGCGGTCGACTCGATTCCGGCGATTTTCGCCATTACGACCGATCCCTTCATCGTGTTCACGTCGAACATGTTTGCTATTTTGGGCTTGCGGGCGCTGTACTTCCTGCTGGTGGACGTGGCCGACCGCTTCCACTTGCTCAAGTATGGGCTGGCCATGGTGCTGACCTTTATCGGCGCGAAAATGCTGATCATGCCGTGGTATCACGTGCCGGTACAAGCCTCGCTGGCAGTGGTGGCGGTGCTGATTGCGGCAAGCTGCGTGGCTAGCCTTGTCATCACCCGCAAGGATGACAAGAAGTAAGAAGGAAAGGAGGTCCGGTGCGCCGGGCCTCTTTTTTGCAAGTACCTCGATTCAGCTCAACAGCGTCTTCAACAGCGCTTTCTCGCTATCGGTAAAGTCGGCCACTGTCATCTCCTCATCGAGCAGGATCATGTAGCGGGTCCCGCTGGCCAGCAGGGCGATGGCCACGTTCTGGCTCCACGGCAGGAACAAGGGAGCGTCGCCGTAGCGCAGCACATTCACGCTATGCCGCTCGACGCCATCGATATCGGCCGAAAATTTGACGTTGCGATCCTCATCGCATTCGTAGACACGGGCCAGTACCGGCCGCAGCACGACTTCCCGTCCTTGCAGGCGGCCATGGCGGAACGCGTTCCAGGCCTCGCTGCAGGCGACGTACTCCAACAAGACAAGCAGTCCCGCCAGCAGCAGGAAGGAAATGATCCGGTTACCCAGATGCTCGGTTGCGATCGAGGTGGTGATGCGCTCGGGATGCGTGGTGCTGCGCAAGACATCCACCTTGGTGCCGTGGCTGAAACCGAAGAACGAGGTATGTTGCGCCACCGTTAAAACGGCCTCGCGTGCCGGGTCGGGTCGGTAGGATATTTTTGCATCGCAATTGATCAACACCATTTTGTAGATTTTGCAGGAGCCGGACACATCAGCCTCCGACTCGACGACGACCGAATCGAACCATACGAGCCGTGCGTCTCTGACGATGTCAGGCAGCCAGAAGCAGATGACGAAGGCGGCTAAAGCCGCGCCAAACAGGCTCGAGACTGCTTTCCAGAAGTACTTGCCGCGCACGCCGCTATGGTTGACCTTCCTGGCACGGGCTGGAAATGCTTTTAAAAGCAACTGCTGTTTATCGGCCGGAGAAAGTGTTTCGGGAGCGGGAATGGTCATGCAGGAGCCTTTTGCGGAACGGCGACGGGCGGTGTGCGCATCGTTAAGAAAAGGATAATAACATTTATTCAACGCAATATAAATACATGCCAGCGGACTGACTGCGCCCATGCCGCACTTGTCCGGCAGCGCCGACGGGGCGGCGCCAGGCTTACCGGGCAAGCGGTTTGTCGAGCGAATCCCAGTCATACGCCTTTTCGACCCGGTCGGCAATCTGCTTGATCAGCGCCATGCCGTTATCGCCGTTGCTCATGATGACCAGCCCATAGCCTTTGCGCATATGGCCGATCATCCAGGCGCGATAAGCCCAATTGTCGCCACTGTGCGAAAAATACCAGCCCTCCCCGCGCCGGTCGACCGGCAGGCCAACTGCGAAGGGGCCAACGCCTGCGGGCGCGAGCATGTCTTTGGCGGTGCGCGGGTCCAGTATCTTGCCCTTCGGACCGCGTAGTGCGGTTTGGATTTCAATGATGAACTTCGCCAGGTCGCTCGGGGTGGTCCACAAGCCGGCGGCGGCCTGCTCAGGGTAGATGTGCCAGGGTGCGCCCATGCGTTGACCGTGCCGATCGTGCGCCAGCGCGGCGTGGGCGCCGTGGCCCGGCGCGGGCGGCTGCTCGAAAGAGCTGTTCGACATTTGCAACGGCGCCAGTACGGACGAGGTCATGAAGGGCGCAAACGGGCGCCCGGACAGCTGCGTCAATGCCATCTGCATGATGACCAGGCCGCCGCCCGAATATTTGAAAGCCTCGAACGGCGCCCGCGCAAACACCACCTTGCCGACATTCGACGGTGGCTGGCCGTCGAGAATCCGGACCAAGGTCGGCAATGGCGCGCCCGGCTCGTACCGGGGAACCCGAAGCCATCGTCGGCCCCCGAGGTATGGCTCAATAAGGAACGTGGCGTCACCGCCTGATGGCGCGTCAATGCCGATCGGGGAACCTGCCATGAGGTGATCATGGTATTGATATCGGCATCGAGGTTCAGCCGGTGTTGCCGGGCCAGGCGCATGGTCGCCAGCGCAGTCACCGGCTTGCTGATCGATGCGGCCTGGAAACGGCTCTCGGTATCGAGCAGGCGCCCGGTTTGCGCATCGGCGACCCCGTAGGCCTTGGCCCAGTGGAGTTTGAAGTCCTTCACGACGGCGATGCTGACCCCTGGGACCTGAAGACGCGCCATCAACGCCGGCATGGTCAGCGCATCGAGCTCGCCGGCGCCGGCCGACGGCGGCGCTTCGATGCGGGCGATCAGCGCGGCGGCATTCTCCTGCGCGTGGACGGCCTGGATCGGGATTGTCAATATGGCGAGCAGCAAGGTCGCCAGACAACGGGCCGGCTGGTGTCGGTATGGCTTGGTCATCAATGTCCTGTCCGGGTTATGCGCCGCACTGTCGGCACCGCGCCATCGATTATCTGTCAATTTTATCAAAATAGCACTACCCATCCGGGCCCGGCCGGCGCTGGAGACTGTCACGCGCTGGAACAGCGGGAACCTGCCCCGCCATCCCTAGCGTGCATCGGTACCGCCATTGGCGTGATAGCCGCGCTGCCACGCTTCCACCTCGCCAGCGTGCGCGCACAGAAAAGCATGCATGCGCGCGAACCGCTTGACCGTCTGGCGGCGGAACACAAGATGCACCACCGGTTCGATCAGCCAGCGCAGCACGCGCGGACCGGCTTCGATGTTGTAGGTGTAGATCAGCAGCGAGCCGCCGCCGGGGGCGCTCTCGTGTTTCATCGAGGCCGCCCACTTGGAAAAAGGAAAGGACGTGCCGACCATGCGCGCCGCTGCCAGGCGCGGACGCTGGTAACTGATGAACTCGGTGCGCATCGACAGCGCGCGCAGCGGGCCGCCGCCGGTGCTGGCACTGACCGCGCCGACGGACGGGCATGGCGCGCCGCCGTCGACCTCGGTGTGCGACACCAGGCTGTCCCAGCGCGCCCGCCACTGATGATAGTGAAAGACGTCGAACACCACCTCGCACGAGGCCGGCATGGGGAAGACGATGCGCTCATGTGTCATGGCGCACCACCCTATGCGCCGGCACCCGCGGATAAGCGCAAGGCCGGCGGCCGACGGCGGCACAGCTGGCGTGGCGCTTGAGCACAAGGTAAGCGCAGCGGGCGGCACCGGCTCGCTCGTCTGCCATCAAAGTAAAAAACATCTGTTTGCGCGCTCTCCACAATGTCATGTCCAATGGGCCAACGTCGTAGTGTATCGTGCCCGGTGATGCTGAACCGTCGGCTATTGTAGTCGCCATTGCTTTGCGCCATTGATTACTCTTGAGCGCCGCCAGCGGTGATTTGACGCGCCCTGGTGCTCACCGGCCGCATTGCGGGCAATCCTCGCGCACACCTTTGGCTCGCATCAAGCAGGCAAGAGCGGGCAAGCGGCACCATCGGCAATTCCAAGCACTCATCAGGAATTCCCATGAGCCTCGCCGTGTTACGCAGCCGCGCCCTGGCCGGCATGGAAGCGCGCGCCGTCAGCGTCGAAGTGCATCTGGCCAACGGCTTGCCGAAATTCACCATCGTCGGCTTGCCGGACGCCGAAGTGCGCGAATCGAAAGACCGGGTGCAGGCCGCGCTGCAAAACGCCGGCTTTCAAATCCCGGCGCGCCGCATCACCGTCAACCTGGCCCCGGCCGACCTGCCCAAGGAGTCCGGCCGCTTCGACTTGCCGATTGCGATCGGCATCCTGGCCGCCTCGGGCCAGATTCCCTCGCGCGGACTGGAACGCTACGAGTTCGCCGGCGAGCTGTCGCTGTCGGGCGAGCTGCGCCCGATCCGCGGAGCGCTGGCGATCACCTTCGCCATGCAGCGCGAAGCCGGTGCGCATCGCGGCTTCATCCTGCCGCAAGCGAATGCCGACGAAGCGGCGCTGGTGGCCGACGCCGTCATCTATCCGGCCGCCACCCTGCTCCAGGTGTGCGCCCACTTTGCCGCCAGCGACGACGCCTGCCGCCTCTCCCGCCACCAGCCGCTAGCGCTCGCGCGCCTGCCCGACTATCCGGATTTTTGCGACGTCAAAGGCCAGCATACGAGCAAGCGCGCGCTGGAAGTGGCGGCGGCGGGCGCGCACAGCGTGCTGATGGTGGGGCCGCCCGGCGCCGGCAAGACCATGCTGGCATCGCGCTTTCCCGGCCTGCTGCCGGGCATGAGCGACCAGGAAGCGCTCGAATCGGCGGCGGTGCAGTCGCTCACCGGCGGTTTTTCGGCAAACAACTGGAAGGTGCGGCCGTTTCGCAGCCCGCATCACACCACGTCCGGCGTGGCCCTGGTGGGCGGCGGCGCGGTGCCGCGTCCCGGCGAAATTTCGCTCGCCCATTGCGGTGTGCTGTTCCTCGACGAATTGCCCGAATTCGACCGGCGCGTGCTGGAAGTGCTGCGCCAGCCGATGGAGTCGGGCCGGGTGACGATCTCGCGCGCGGCGCGCCAGTCGGATTTCCCGGCGCGCTTTCAATTGATCGCGGCGATGAACCCCTGCCCTTGCGGCTTTCTGGGCCATCCGTCGGGCAAGTGCGATTGCACCAGCGACGCGGTGCTGCGCTACCAGGGACGCATCTCGGGACCGCTGCTCGACCGCATCGATATCCAGATCGAAGTGGCGGCGCTGCAGCCCGATACCCTGCTGGCCGACGCCGACGGTGAACCGAGCAGCGTCATTAGCGCGCGCGTGGCGCTGGCCCACCAGCGCCAGCTGGCGCGCCAGGGCAAGCAGAACCAGGGCTTGATCACAGCGGAAGTGGAAAGGCACTGCCGGCCCGACAAGGCCGGCGAGGCGGTGCTGCGCCAGGCCATGCTGCACCTGAACTGGTCGGCGCGCGTGTATCACCGCGTGCTGAAGGTGGCGCGCACCATCGCCGACCTGGCCGATGCGCCGGTGATCCTGGCCGAGCATGTTGCCGAGGCGATCCAGCTGCGGCGCGGGCTGCGCGAGCCGTGAGGGTCGGGCGGCGATAAAAAGCGCAGTCCGCCCGGCTATCCTCGCGGCACAAGCCGGTCGGCGGATGCCAGGAATTGTCTCGGATTCCGGACGAAGCGCGATGCCGCCGATGCCTGCAGCGCATCGGTCACGCATTCCAGCAGCGGGGACAGAATGCGCCCGCCCTCGCACAGGACGATGCAGCAGTGCGCGTCGCGGGCTGCGGCAACAACGGCAGCGAGCAGCGCCGCATTGACGTTGCGGCAATCGAGCCGGACATGCACGCTGTCGTCCCATATCTGGATATGGTCGGTTTTCTCGTCGCCATACATCGTCGCCGCGTCGCTCCACGACGGTGCGCGCGGCAGCAGGCTGTTCGCCAGCATCGTTAGCTGCGTGTTGTCGATACCTTCCCAATAGTTCGGAGCAAGCTCGATCTGATCGAACGATGTCTCAGGCGCATTATCGCCATCTCCTGGCAGCACGTCGATCATCCGCCCGTGTATTCTGACAATGCCAGCAACCGGCATCACGATCAATCCAAACTGCCAGACAGCCATGCGGCGCTCCTATCGTTTTACCCAGAAGAAACACAGCATGACAGAGGCGCTTTCAGATTCCTCCATTTCAAACTGGAAATTTTCTGACCACAAGCGCAAGCGATTGGGCAAGGCCGGATGGCCCTTCACCGTATCTACGGGCTAGAAGTCTCGGTATGGGAAACCGAAGGTGCTATCGGTCCATTCGGGAGCCTCCCCCGCTCGCGGCGCCATCGATCCCGCGCCGGCACGGCGCCGCTCCCTGATCCGCGCGATCTCGATCGAGCGGTCGAATGCGCCAACGACGGTGCCACTTTCGACGATAAGCTCGTGCACTACGCCAAACGACGATGCGGGTCTAAATCCTCTGCACACGTCCATCTCATGAATAAGCGCGTTCGCAAGTAAGAGTGCGCCCGAAAACAGCACTGGCTCACGCAAGCCAGCGACACGGAAGTCAGAGGACTCCCGAATGATGGGCACCAGCTTCCTGGGGTCGAGCCCGCCCCTGTCGAAAGTAAAGAGGTGTTCTTCGTACCGTTCGAGACTTCGCCCAAAAAGCCGAACGGGGCCGCTCGAAACGTCCTCCGTATCGAGCCAGAGATTTACTGAAGAAAGGAGCAGCTGCGAGTTTTCAATGAGATATTCGCAGACGAACCCCCGCCCGCAATCGCTAGAGAGGGCCTTGGGCACAATGCCAAATTCGGCCGGGCTAAATAGTCCGCTACCACTGAAACCTGCCAAGGCGAAGGATTCCCCATTGTAGATCGCAGTATCGGATTGTTGGATAGTCATGATTTCCTCCAGTCGAATTGAGGTCGGGGATTGTTGAGGCAATGGGGCCGAGAATGTGGCCCGGCTCGCGTCGAGGCCGCAGAAAACTTGTCGGAGTATAGCGCTTACCGGCTCGCCGGCGTCATCGGGGTTGGGATCAGGTTCGCCAAAGAGTTCGGTCAGCCTGGTTGCCAGGGCCCGTTCCATGCGTGCGCCAAGCGTTGCGCGCTCGTCGGACAGGAACGGGTATCTGCCCCAGGTAAGCTCGTCGATATCGTCCCGGCAGATCCGTATCGACGTGCGTACGCGGGCCGTTGCCGCTGTCTCCTCATCAACTTCGTCCTCGTCGTCCTCATCGTCGTCATCTTCGTCGTCATCGGCCGTTGCATGCGCCTCGTCCTCGGGCAGCTCTTCCGCAGCCAACGCATGCAGCGCACGTTCGGTGCGCGCCAGCATCGCCTCGACCGCGTCCTTGATCCCGTCGACGTCCTCCATGCCTTCCAGGAACCCTGTCGGATCGGCGCTGAAAAATTTGCCGATCGCGTACACGTTCGGGCACGGCGCGCCGCGCCAGAGCACCTCCCCCGCAGCGTCGCGCAGCAACACGTTTTGTGCGCCGTGCGCCTGTTCCCGGCCAAGGTGGTAGGCCACGCGCGCATGCCGGTCCAGCAGCACCACGCTGCCATCATGGGTCAGGAAAGGGACCAGCGAGGTGCCGATCTCGGGCCGTACGATGTGACTTTGCTCATCCGTGAGCGGCTCCGCAGCCTCCGCCGGCGCAGGGTGAAACGTCCCGTCGCTACCCAGCAGGCCCCAGCGCACCGTCTCGGCGGCCTCGCCCTCGGCAGCCTTGAGCTTGCCCCGCGCCAGGCTCACCAGCGCAGGCGCGGCCTCGCGCACGCGGCCGTCATGCACGATCAGCAGCGGTGCTGTGTGCGACGGATCGAGGTAGTTGCGGATCACGCAGGTGGAGCGGTCATGCTGGTTTTCTTTACGAGGGAAGTTGAATCATCGATGCGCCGCATGGATCAGCGAACACTGCCGCGTTGGAGCCTGTCCGCAATGTCGTTCAGTATTGGCACATAGTGGGCGGCTGCATAGTCCCGTGGGGCGATGGCGTCGAACCTGGTGAAAAAATCGATCGCCGCGCGGGTCATTTCGCCCAGATACGCGCGCTTCCTGATCTTTTTCCTGGCGTAGTCGTGCCCGCCGCAAAACACATGCAGGCGTAGCCATTCCCGGTCCACGTGCGTGACGCTGAAGGTGATCGGCTGATCGGGAAAACCTGTTGCGGTATCCTTGCCATCGAGCAGGTCCGGCAGGCCGTTGACGATCAAGGGCCATAGCCAGTTGATATCGTCCCAGACCGACGCGTCAAGGATGATGGTCCCGTCCAGGGTCAGTATCAATGCCCCCGCTACATAGCCGGAATCAGCGACTTTGCCTTGCCAGTCCTCGATCGGAACAAAGTCCTGCCCCTGTTTCAAGACAGTTTTCACACTAAACATGACGCTCCCTGTCATACGCATCGTGCCGACGAAAAAAAACAGCCGGAGCGGCCGCCGCCCCACCCCGCAGGGTGGACGGCAGCCGCTCCGGCTGCGGTCCTGCTAACCAGCAATTAGAACGTGTAACGTCCTGCCAGGGTGAAGTAACGGCCAACCGCGCCCGTCTGGTGCAGCGACGGGTTGTAGTTGATACGGCCGTAGGTCTGCACGTCCAGCGGTGCTTTCTTGTTCAGCAGGTTGCTGACCGATGCGGTGATCTCGAAGTTTTTCGAGAACGCCCATTTGCCGAAGGTGTCGAGCGTGGTGAACGAGGCGATACGGCAGTTCAGCAGCGCGACATCATTTTCATCCACATCCAGGCACTCGCCGCCAACCTGGTTGGTGTTGCTGATGCTGCTGACGTAGTTGACATTGCCGGTCAACTGGAACGGACCATTTTCCCAACCGAGGGTGAAGCGGACCTTGGTTTTCGGGGTGCCGCCGTTGCCGGACAGGTTGACGTCGCCGTGGGTGCCGGCGAATTCCAGTACCGTGCCGTCGGCATTGGTACGGGTAAATTCCTTCATGTAGGTGACCGTCACGCCGGAGGTCAGCTTGCCGTTGGTGCCCATGTTGATGCGGCCGCGCAGGTCGAGGTCGACGCCCGAGGTCTTGGTTTCGCCAGCGTTCAGGTACGGCGCCTTGACCATCAGGATCTGGCCTGGCAGGTTCGGGAAGTTGGTGGTCGCTTCGCCGCGCACGATTTGTGCGTCAGGATAGCCGGCTGGATTGTCCACCACGGCGCCAGGATCGGAACCGTTGATTTCGCCGGTACGGACGATCTGCCACAAGTCCAGCGACAGGTTCACGTTCTTGATCGGCTCGATCACCATGCCCAGGCTGTAGCTCTTCGATTCTTCCGGCTTGATGTTCTTGTTGCCGATGGTGATGGCGCCAACCGATTGGGCCGAGCAGTCCGCTGCCAGCTTGGTGACCGGGCAACGGATCGGATCGTTGGCAATGCTGGTGAAGGCCGCCACTGCGCTGTCGCCGTTTTCGGCGGCGCTAGGAGCACGGAAGCCTTCCGCATAAGTACCGCGGAATGCCAGGGTCGAGTTCGGGGTGAACTTGAAGCCGACTTTCGGCGTCGTCGAACGGCCATAATCGGAGTAATCATCGGAACGCAGTGCGAACTGCAGTTCTACCGTCTTCAGGATCGGCACGGCCAGCTCGGTGTACAGCGCGCTGACATTGCGCGAGCCCTTCGATGCCGAATAACCCAGGCCGGCGATATCGTTGGTATCGGTAAAAGGCGTTGCCTGGCTGTCGGTTTTTTCCTTGCGGTACTCGGCGCCGACGGCGATGCCCATCTTACCACCAGGCAATTCCATCAGCTCGCGCGATGCCTTGAAGTCGAACGAGGTGCTTTTCGTGATACCCGAGTTGAACAGGGTTGGCGAGACCAGCGCCAGCACGTCGGCGTTGTTGATGACGCCCTTGCCGATGCGGAAGGTGCCGTTGTTCAAGGCCGTGCGCAGCGCGCTGGTGCGGTAGTACCCGTTTTGGGTCTTGTCGGTCTTGCTTTCCGCATACAGCACGCCGGTGTCGTAATCCCAGTCGGCGAAGTTGCCCTTCACGCCAGCGAGGATGCGGGTAACCGTCGATTCCATGTCGGATGCGCGTGGACGCGATGCGTCGACCCAGCGCGGACGTGCCGCCACACCGAGGATGTTGTCCGGGTGGTTGGCTGGCATGAGCAACTGGTCGGGGCCGGAACCCGTGTTGTTGACGCGGGCGTTGACCAGATCGAAGCCGGCGCCGGTCAAGCCGGACGGGGTGGTGTAGGTTTTCGCTTCCGACTTGAACACGCCGACTTCGGCGTAGGCGCGGGTGGTTTCACCGAGCGCCAGGGTGCCGCGGGCAAACACGTTCAGGTTCTTGGTTTCTGGCTAGATGGTCGCGTAATCGACCGGATCCCACAAGCAACCGCCACGCGAGTTGTCGTGCAAGGTGCCGCCGGCCGGATCGAGATTGATCGCATCGCAGCTGCCTGGCAGATTGGTGACGTTGCCGTTCGGCGCGCCGGCGGCGTTTACCGGACGCAAGGTGCCGAGGAAGCTGCTGCCGCCTGCGTTACCGGCGCTGGTGTGGCCGTTGCGCTGGTCGCGGCCGCCCCATGGACGCGCATCAGCCTGGCCCAGCCATTTTTCGCGGCTGTTCTGGTCGATGCGTTTTTGTTGTTTGGCGTCGACCGTCACGAAGACGTTGTATTTGTCGGCCTGCAGGTCACCGAAGCCGACCGCGCCGGAAATGCTGTTCACGTTGCCGTCGCGCTCACCGGAGATACCGGTGCTGGCGGAAATGGTTTTACCAACATAGTTCTGGCGCAGGATCACGTTGACCACACCGGCGATCGCGTCGGAACCATAAATGGCCGAGGCGCCGTCTTTCAGGATGTCGATGCGATCGACCGCGTCGAGCGGGATCGAATTCAAGTCGACGAAGCTGCGCTGGCCATCGTCGCCGAAGCCGTACGGCGCGGTGCGGCGGCCGTTGATCAGCACCAGGGTCGAACTCACGCTCAGGCCGCGCAGGGACACGCCCGATGCGCTGCCGGCGAAGCCGTTGGTAAACGAACCGCTGATACTACCGTTGTTGTCGGCAGAAATACTGCGCACGACTTCGGCAATCGAGGTTTTGCCGGTTTGCTCGATATCCTTGCGGCTGAGCGTCTGCACAACCGAAATGGTTTCCGCTTCGGCGCGCTTGATGCTCGAACCGGTAATTTCCACTTTTTGCATGTCGCCTGCGTTCTGCGCATTGGCCATCTGCATGCTCAGGGCGATACCGCCGCCAATGAACATCACACGAATCGACCGCGACAATCTTGAGCCAATTGCAAAACGATTTTTCCGAACTGGCCGACATCAGGAGAGCACGATTTTTCATCGCTTTTTCGTGATATCGGAGGAAATCTGATCGTTTACGGCGGCGGAATCATGGCTAATCTCATTTTTAAGGCGTGGGGATGCCGTACCTGAAACATTCGGAGCGGAATCGAGAGAAAGTTGAGCGGTATGGTCATCGTCGAAGTCGCATCAACTGGTCGGCGCCGAGGGCGAGCAGCCCGAACATCAAATGGCTCATGACTTTGGCATGTCCTTTGACCATGATGTTGCGGCCACCAAACTCGTCCTTGAGGCGCGCATTGGTCCGTTCGGCCACGGTGCGCTCACGGTAGCGAACCTCATCGGCAGGCTCGAAGTGTTCCTTCTCGCCGCCACGCGGATTATGGTCGATCAGGGGGACGTGTCCCAGTTCGCGGCAGTGGTCGTGCAACTCTTTGCTGCAGT
>NZ_WHJF01000029.1:0-71622 GCF_011682185.1 Massilia genomosp. 1 | reverse complement strand
TAGCGCGAGGACATCGCGTCTTAGCCTGTGGAGAGTCGGCGCAGTCAGGCCGCTCGATGAAGCAGGAACCCACCGAAGCGACCCGTAGATCATCACGCGGCGCCGTAGGAATCCCCTTCCTTTAGGGCGGGGAGGATGTCAAGTGCTATGACGACCTGTGCGGCGAGGGCCTGGACGAAGTCTGGCTCTACAGCGTATCGCTGTGCAGGCGCTGGGATGTGGAACAACGCTGCGCCGAACATCGCCCCGATCGACTCAATGAGCTGCTGCAGCTTGCCACGCAAGAGGAATGCCTGGCCTTTGCCTTCGACACCGCCAGGCAATAGGGCTTGCCCTGCTGGCGCCATGACTGGGCCTCTCCCGGCGGCGCCGACCGCACCAGCATGACCCGGCTGTGCTGAGCCGGGCGCACTGCGCTCGCCTTACGCCGGCTCGGCGTGTTCGACCAGCAGCTGCACGCGGGTGACGCCGTTGTACTCGTTGGCGTCGAGCCGGAACGCCACGCGCGCGCGCTCGCCGACCGAGGCGGTGTGGCCGAACCAGATGGCGTCGTAACGCTGGCCGTTGCGTTCCAGTTGCAGCTTCAGATGGCGCTCCTTCAAAATGCGCTGGCTGACCACGCGGAACTCGTCGCAAAACACCGGTGGCGCAAAGCCCTGGCCCCACACCTGCCCATCCATCAGGCCGATGAATTCGGTGGTGTAGTAGGCGTCTTCCAGCGGGCCGTCGGTTTCGATGATGCGTTCGAGCTGCTCGGTGTTGAGCCAGGCGCGCCCGACTTCTTCGAAGGCCTTTGAGAACGCCTCGAAGGCGTCTGCGCGGATGGTCAGGCCGGCCGCCATGGCGTGGCCGCCGAATTTGTCGATCAGGCTGGGCGCGCGTTTCGACACCAGGTCGAGCGCGTCGCGCAGGTGAAAGCCGGGGATCGAACGCCCGGAACCCTTGATCCAGCCTTCCGCACCGGGTGCGAAGGTGATCGTCGGGCGGAAGAATTTTTCTTTCAGGCGCGAGGCGACAATCCCGATCACGCCCTGGTGCCAGGATTCGTCGAACACGCTGATGGTGTTGCTGTCGGCCGGCTGGTAGGCGTCCAGGTGCAGCAGGGCCGTGTCCTGCATGTCGGCCTCGATTTCGCGCCGTTTCAGGTTGATGTCGTTGAGCTGCTGGGCGATGGCCCAGGCGCGCCCTTCGTCATCGGTGACCAGGCACTCGATCCCGAGCGACATGTCTTCCAGGCGGCCGGCGGCGTTCAGGCGCGGACCGAGCGCGAAACCGAGGTCGAACGGCGAGGCGCTGCGCGCTTCGCGCCCGGCCACCCGGAACAGCGCGGCCACGCCGGCGTGCATGCGCCCGGCCCGCATGCGCTTCAAGCCCTGCGCCACCAGGATCCGGTTGTTCGAGTCGAGCCGCACCACGTCGGCCACGGTGCCCAGCGCGACCAGGTCGAGCAGGCTGTCGAGCTTGGGCTGGGTCTGGGCATCGAACACGCCGCGCTTGCGCAGTTCGGCGCGCAGCGCCAGCAGCACGTAGAACACCACGCCGACGCCGGCCAGGTGCTTGCTGGGAAAGCCGCATTCGGGCTGGTTCGGGTTGACGATCACGCGCGCCTCGGGCAGGGTGTCGCCGGGCAGGTGGTGGTCGGTGACGACGACGTCGATGCCGCGCCGCTTCGCTTCGAGCACACCGTCGATGCTGGCGATGCCGTTGTCGACGGTGATGATGATGTCGGGCGCTTTTTCGCGCGCCGTCAGTGCGACGATTTCGGGCGTGAGGCCGTAGCCGTATTCGAAGCGGTTGGGGACGATGAAGTCGACCGTGGCGCCCATCGCGCGCAAGCCGCGCAGGGCGACCGCGCAGGCGGTGGCGCCGTCGCAATCGTAGTCGGCCACGATGGTCATTTTTTTCCCGGCCTTGATGGCGTCGGCCAGGAACACGGCGGCGGCGTCGATGTGCAGCAGGCCGGCGGGCGCCATCAGGCTGCCCAGTTCACTCGACAGTTCGCGCGCATCGGTCAGGCCGCGCGCGGCGTACAGGCGCGCGAGCACCGGGTGTACGCCGGTCTGGCGCAGCATTTCGGAAGTGCGGAAGGAGCAGGGGCGGGTCGTGATACGGGTCATGGCAGCAGTCTGTCTAGGGTCGGGCGGCGCCAGAAGGCGCGTTGCGAAAAGCGGGTGGTGGTAAAGGCGATGTGGCGCGCGCGGTGGCTCAGGAGCAGTTGCACCTGCTTGAGGCGGCCATCCATGAGCGCGGCCAGCGTCGGCGCGAACAGCGATTGCTCGAGCCGGTGCATGTGCTGCAGCCAGCCGGCCCAGTCGGTGGCCAGGGCCGCCGCGCTGAACGCGTCGCACAGCAAGATGGCGTCCGTACCCAGCGCGGCGAGCGGCATCAGCGGCGCCGCTTGTGGCTGGCCGGCCAGCGCCGCCATCCACGGCAGGGCGTCGCTGGTGGCCAGCCTGGCCGTGTCCACCTTGGTGCCGGCCGCAGCCGCGCCCCAGGGCCAGAACGAGTTGATCGCGGCCAGGCCGCGCGCTTCGCGCTCCGCGTTGACCGGGTGTTCGAACCACAGCATCTGCACTTCGTTTTGCAGCATGCGGAAGGCGCGCGACGCCGCACCCTTGGGCATCCAGTCGGTCAGGTTCAGGCCGACGGCCGAATCGGGCGTCGATGTTTCGAGGTCGGCCCAGTCGTCGGCGCGCATGAACCAGGTGCCGGCGTCGCCGTACAGCAGCGTCTTGCCCGATTCGTCGAAGTAGGGCTTGGCGAGATCGAACAGGGCGCGCCCGTGCGCCTCGGACAGGTGCAGGCTGCGCATGTCGGCCATTAACAGGTGGCTGCGCGCGATCTGGGTGTGCGCCGGGTGGACGATGAGCCAGGTGCCTTCCTGCTGCGCCTGGCCGTAGCCGCGCATGACGGCGCCGGCCAGGGCCGGGGTGCCGTCGCCCGATGCGCCCAGCGCTTGCGCCAGCCAGGCTTCGTGGGGCAGGGCGCGGATGTGATCGCCGACCGGCAATGACCGATGCGAGGCGCTGCGGCTGATGAGCGCGGCCAGGGCCGGCGCCTGCAATGCGCGGATCAGGTCGGGGGCAAGCTCGGGAGGGGGCAGGGCGAACGGCAGGACAAGCGAAATTTGGGTCATCCAGCATTGTAGGACAAATCGGCAAACCCGAAAATATCCAGCAATCCGGCGAACGGCGCCGGCGCCGCGCGGCTTCACTGTCGAGTCCGCCATTCGCGCGCGGCGGCATGTGGTGCCGATGCTAGAATTTAATCAACATTAATGTTCCCGCAAGGAGGCGCGCATGTCGATTCACCTACCGTTGTGCAAGCTTGGCGTGGGCCTGGCGCTGGCGCTCGCTGTATCGACCGGCGCCCTAGCGCAGGACAAGGGCGTCGGGCCGATTTCAGTACAAAAAGACCTGATCGACGTCGCCGGCAGCGGCCACCTGCGCACTTTTCCGTGCAATGGACGCAAGGTGGAGGTGCAGGGCTATGGTCAATGCATAAGACTTGCCAATTTTTTACTTATGGAATAATATTTCGGCAACTATTCTTTTGATAAAGGGGCTGTTATGTCGTTTCGACCATTTTCCACACTCTGTTTTGCTGCGATCGCCGCTGTCGGCGCGTGCAATGTTGCGCTTGCCGACGACGATACCTCGGGCACCACGTCGTCGGACAAGGACAAGATTGAAGTGAGCGGCAACGGACACCAGCGCTCCTTCCCGTGCGAGGGCCGCCGCGCGGTCATCGAGGGCACGGATAACGTCATCACGTTCACTGGCGTGTGCTCGGGGCTGGAAGTCTCCGGCACCGGCAACTCCGTAAGCATTCAACTGACGCCCAAGGCACCGTTGAGCGTGGAAGGCGTCAACAACAGCGTGCGCTGGCAATCGAGCGCCGAACCGAGAAAGAATATTTCGGGCGTGAACAACCGCGTCGTGAAGGTTCCCGGCCGAAGCTGATCCACGCCGGCGACGTGGCGGCCCGCTCACTCGGGCGGCTGCTGCTGCGACAAGGACGCGATGTCGTCGATCTCCACATCCCCGTAAGTGAGCCTGATCGCTTCTTCATACCAGGTCTGGGTCAGCGCCAGGTGCTCGCGCTCTTCGTTCAGGGCCTCGGTGAAGCTGTCGACCATGTCGGCCAGGCCGTGTTCGTCCGCCAGCGCCACCAGGGTTTCCCAGCCCGCCTTGTCGCTCAGTTCGGCGGTGACGATGGCGTGCAGCGATTGGGCGATACTGGTGCGCGGGTCGTTCAATACCTGCAGCAGGCCCATCGACTCCACGCCCACCAGGGCGGCGCTCGGGGTTTGCGAGGTCGGGTCGCCGCCCAGCGATTCGATGGCGTCCGCCACCATCAGGAAATGGCGCGCCTCGTCGGCCCGGATCTGTTCCAGGTCGTCGATCGTCATGCTGATATCGCCGGCCAGCATGACTTCGCATTTGGTAATGAGCGCGTCGTACAGGCGCGTGCCGGTGCGCTCGAACGCCAGCCGCTCGCCCAGTTTGTCGAGCAGGATCTGCGGACTGTCGCCCTTGAGCATCGCCATGCCCACGTTGACCGCGCCGCCCAGCGTGGCGGGCAGCGGCACCGACCCCAGCGCGTCGGCATTGGCGATGTAGTCGCTGCGCAGCTCGGCCAGCGCCATGTCGCCGACGCCATCGTCGGAGGTGACGCTCGGCTCAAGCTCCTGCATCGCTTTGCTGTCGATCGGCGACATCTGGATGCCGGTGCGGTTCATTCCCATGTGTTCTTGTTGAACTGTACGCATCTCGATTCTCCTGTTGCGAAATGCGCTCAGGGCGCGGTGACGCCGGCGGCGGCCAGCATGCCTTTGCGATTGAGCTCGGTCCCCGGCATCCACACATAGCCGGAGGCGACCATGTCGCTGGGCGAACCGTCGGCGTTGACCATGCTGCGGTAGCTGAGCGAGAGCGGGCTTTCGAGCGCCCTGGCCACGAAGCGGGCGCCGTCGGTGCGCAGCGCGACTTCGTCCATGAGCACCTTGCGCAGTCGCGCTGGCTGCGCAAGGCGAGCGGGCCGGCAAAGTCGCTGCTGACGATTTCTGCCGGGTCGCGCCGCTCGACCTGCTTGAACGCCTCGCACGCCATGTGGAAGTGTCCCAGTTCATAGTCGAGAAAGCGTTCCCAGATGGTGCGCAGGTGATGATTGGTTTCCTGCTCGACGCAGCTGTAATAGTGGTAGCACTCGGCCGCCTCGTGCAGCAGCCATTGCTCGATCCACGATTCGGCCGGGTCGAGCATGGATTCGTACTGGGTCACGTGCTGTTCTTCGACGGAAGCGATTTCGGCATACAGCTGGCGCGCCAGCGGGTCGGAGAACAGCGGGCCGATGTTCTGGTAATAGTCGTGCGCCTGGTACTCGCTGGCGACGCTTGTCAGCGCATTGACCTTGCTTAAAAAAGCGGCGGTACCGGCGTTGTACGGTTCGCGCAGCTCGTCTTCGGGCGCGCGGTGGTGCTCGGACGTGGGCCGTCCGGGCAGGATGTCGGTGTAGCTTTGCAGGATATTGTTGGCGTCCTTGCCCTCGAGCCGGTCGAGCAGGGCCGCATAGCGGTACAGGTGGTCGACCTCTTCGGGCAGGCCGAAGCGGTAGACCTGCGCCAGGTACGGGTCGGGCTCGCTCTGGGCGATGGCGGCCGTGACCTCGATGGCCACCTGCTCGTAGGCGACTGTGGTTTCAAGCGGGGAGTGGTCGGCCGCGATCAGCCAGTTGACCAAGGTGGCCTGATGCTGCTCGGTGCGGCGCACCTTGGCCAGCGGCAGGCGCAACTCGCGATTGAAGCGGGCTGCCATGTGACCGAAACGCAAGGCTTCGGTTTCGAGCCCGTTGATGAGAATGACTAGGATGCGCGTAAATGCGTCGTCATCGAGCTTGCTGACCGGTTTTTGCACCATGTCGCGCCAGGTGAACCGTTGCTCGTCGATGTCCGTGCCTTTTGAATCGAAAAGACTGAATGCCATGATTTTCCTCCGTTCTGCTGTATGGCGTTGGAGTGTACGGCGGGCGCCAGGTTCAACGAATTTTGTAAAAACCACAGCGGCAACGCGTGATTCAATTGTGACAACCCTGCCCGGGACGCGCTTTGTGTGGCAAACTGCGCACTTGCAATCAATCACTGCCGGGGCACATGAGCATCATCCACAATTTACCGTACGAATGGCTGGTCGGCCTGCGCTACACGCGCGCCGGCAAGCGTAGTGGCCGCAACAGCTTTATCTCGTTCATTTCCCTCATTTCGGTCTCCGGCATCGCGCTTGGCGTGGCAGCGCTGATCGTGGTGCTGTCGGTGATGAACGGCTTTCAGAAAGAGGTCACCGACCGCATGCTCTCGGTGCTGGCCCACATCGAAGTATTCGACCCGCGCGGCACCATGCCCAACTGGCAGGCGGCGATGCAGGACGCGCTCAAGAACCCGGCCGTCAAGGGCGCCGCGCCGTTCGTCGAGACCCAGGGCATGCTGCTGCGCGACGGCGTGATGCGCCCGGCCGTCATCCGCGGCATTTTGCCGGCCGAAGAACACAAGGTATCGGATGCGGCGCGCCAGGTGCGCCAGGGCAGCCTGGCGGCGCTGGTGCCCGGCCAGTTCAATATCGTGATGGGCTACGCGCTGGCGCGCTCGCTCGGCATCGGCATCGGCGACAAGGTCACCATGCTGCTGGCGCAGGCCCAGACCACGCCGGCCGGCATGCTGCCGCGCACGCGCACCTTCACCCTGGTCGGCATTTTCGAGGCCGGCCATTACGACTATGACGCCAGCTTCGCCTTCGTACACCTGGAAGACGCGCAGAAGATGGAGCGGCTCGACGCGCCATCGGGGCTGCGCCTGCGCATCGCCGACATGCATGCCGCGCCCGCCGTGGCGCAGGAACTCAAGGCCAGCATGGCGGGGCCCTTGCGCATCCGCGACTGGTCGGAGCAGAATGCCACCTGGTTCGCCGCCGTGCAGACCGAGAAAAAGATGATGTTCGTCGTGCTGACCCTGATCATCGCGGTGGCCGCCTTCAACCTGATCGCCACCCTGGTGATGACGGTGACCGAGAAGCAGGCCGACATTGCGATTTTGCGCACGCTCGGTTCCTCGCCGCGCTCGATCATGAAGATCTTCATGATCCAGGGCGCGCTGGTGGGCATGCTGGGCACCCTGGCCGGCGTCGGCCTGGGCGTGCTGGTCGCGCTGAACATCGATGTCATCGTCCCGTTTATTGAACGTCTATTAGGAGTACAGTTTTTGCCCAAGGATATCTACCTGATCAGCGCCTTGCCATCCGACCTGCGCTGGCCCGACGTGGCCAGGATCGGCGGCGTGGCCGTGCTGCTGGCCTTCGTCGCCACGCTCTACCCGAGCTACACCGCCTCGCGCGTGAAACCGGCGGAGGCGCTGCGCTATGAGTAATGTACACACCGCCCACGCCACCCCGGTCCTGTCGTGCCGGGGATTGGGCAAGACCTTCACTCAGGGCGCCTATTCGGTGCCGGTGCTGGCCAATGTGGACTTCAGCATCTATCGCGGTGAACGCGTGGCGATCGTGGGCGCTTCCGGCTCCGGCAAGTCGACCCTGCTGCATTTGCTGGGCGGGCTCGACACGCCGACCACCGGTTCGGTGACCTTGCTGGGCAAGGACTTCGCCAGTTTGTCGGAAACCGCGCGCGGCGACCTGCGCAACGAGGCGCTCGGCTTCGTGTACCAGTTCCACCATTTGCTGCCGGAGTTTTCGGCGCTCGACAACGTCGCCATGCCGCTCTTGATCCGGCGCGAAAAGCGCGCGCTTGCCGTCGACAAGGCGCGCGCCGTGCTCGAACGCGTGGGCCTGGCCAAGCGCGTGGTGCATGTCCCGGGCGAGTTGTCCGGCGGCGAACGCCAGCGCGTGGCCCTGGCGCGCGCGCTGGTCACCCAGCCTGGCTGCGTGCTGGCCGACGAACCGACCGGTAACCTCGATCACGCCACCGCGCAGCAGATTTTCGACCTGATGCTCGAACTGTCGAAAACCCTGGGCACGGCGTTCGTCATCGTCACCCACGATATCGAACTGGCGCGCCGCTGCGACCGCGTGCTGCGCCTGACCGAACACGGACTGCAACCGGCCGAACTGTGACGATGTGGATCGACACCCACTGCCATCTGGACGCCCACGAATTCGGCGCCGAATCGCTGGAGGTGGCGCGCCGCGCCGGTGACGCCGGGGTGGCGATGATCGTCATTCCGGCGGTCGAGCGCGGCAATTTCGATACCGTGCGCCAGATGGCGGCTGCCGCGCCGAACGCCAGCTATGCGCTCGGTATCCACCCGATCCATGTGCCGAATGCCACCGAGGACGACCTGGTGGCCTTGCGCGCGGCGGTGGAATTGGCGATGGGTGACCCGAATTTTGTCGCCATCGGCGAGATCGGGCTCGATTTTTTCCTTCCGATGCTGTGCGAGGCGGCCATGCGCGACAAGCAGGAGCATTTTTTCCGCGAGCAGTTGCGCATCGCGCGCGACGCCGGCCTGCCGGTGCTGATGCACGTGCGCCGTTCGCAGGACCAGGTGCTCAAGCACGTGCGCCAGATTCGCCCGGCGGGCGGCATCGCGCATGCGTTCAACGGCAGCTTCCAGCAGGCGCAGGTTTACCTCGACCTGGGTTTCAAGTTGGGCTTCGGCGGCGCCATGACGTTTACGCGCGCCTTGCAGATCCGGCGCCTGGCGGCGACCTTGCCGCTGGACGCCATCGTGCTCGAAACCGATGCGCCGGATATATCGCCGGCCTGGATTCATCCGGGCCGCAACAGCCCCGAGCAACTGCCCGCCATCGGCGCGGTGCTGGCCGAATTGCGCGATCTGCCGGTCGACGAGGTGCGTGCGGCCACCTGCGCCAACGCGCGGGCCGCGCTGCCACGGCTGCCGCCGCGCTAGCCATGTTCTAAAAAGGGAAAGCGCGGATGAAAGAAATCGCCATTTACAGGGACAATGGATCGGTCGATCCGCGCCTTATCAATGAATTCGAGCAGATGACCGGCTATCGCCTGCCGAAGACATATCGCGAACTTTTAGCGGCGCATGACGCATTATGGCCCGAGAGACGAGTGTTCAACTTTATTGACCGCTCTTCGGGCGAGCCAGTCAACCGGGACGTGACATTTTATGGCTTTGGCGAAGGCGTGTTCGAGGACGAGCAAATATGCCTGATGCAGGAGCATGACGTGTATGGGCATGAGGGGGTCGTCACCATCGGCTGCGCGGCGAACGGCGACTACATCGGATTTGACTATCGTGGCAAGCTCGACGATGCGGAGCCCGCCGTGGTCGTGATGTTTCATGATGTTGCTGACACGGAAGGAAAGATGCTTGTCAACTTCGTGGCCAGTACGTTCGATGCGTTCATCGACATCTTGTATAAACCTGCCGGCGACGACGCCGAGCATCACGATTAAGAATCCATCGCGTCTTCTCCTGTAGTGCCGCTTGAGCACCGGCCGCTAGCCGTATACGCTGCGGCAACCCGTGTCCTGCAACTCTTGGACAGGTACACAAAGCCGTGTTATTCTCGTAAATTGCCTATGTTGCAATGGTATGTTTTTTGCAATTCCGCCTGATTCATCCCAAAAGGAGCCAACATGAGAATACCCGGACTGTGGAAGTGGAGTACCTGCCTGCTGTTGGCCGTGTGCGTCGGCGCAGGCGCGGCCGACAACGAGCAGGCGATCGAGCTGCGCACCGCGAGCGGCGCCATCGCCGGCACCTTGTCGCTGCCCAAAGCCGCCGGACCAACGCCGGTCGCGCTGATCATCGCAGGCTCAGGCCCGACCGACCGTGATGGCAATCCTCCCGGCATGAAAAATGACAGCCTGCGCCTGCTGGCGCAAGGGCTGGCCGACGCCGGCGTGGCCAGCGTGCGCTTCGACAAGCGTGGTGTTGGCGCCAGTGCGGCGGCCGTCGCCAAGGAATCGGATCTGCGCTTCGAGACCTATATCGACGACGCCACGGCGTGGCTGGCGATGCTCAAGGCCGACAAGCGCTTTTCGCACGTCAGCGTGATCGGTCATAGCGAGGGCGCCCTGATCGGCATGCTGGCGGCCAAAGCCGGCAATGCGAAGGCGTATGTCTCGATTGCCGGCGTGGCGCGCGGCGCTTCCACCATCCTGCGCGAGCAGTTGGCGACGGCGTTGCCAGCGCCGCTGGCCAAGGAAAGCGAGCGTATCCTGGCGGAGTTGGAGGCCGGACGCACTGTCGCCAGCGTTTCGCCAGAACTGGCCGTGTTGTATCGCCCCAGCGTGCAACCGTACCTGATATCGTGGTTCAGGTACATGCCTTCGACCGAAATCAAGAACCTCAAGATGCCGGTTTTGCTGGTCCAGGGCAGCACCGATCTGCAGGTGGCGCCCGGCGAGGCCGAATTGCTGCGCAAGGCCAGGCCGGATGCGCAACTGGTGATGGTGCAGGGCATGAATCACGTCCTGAAAGAAGCGCCGCCGGATCAGGCGCGCCAGACCGAGACCTACATCAACCCGAAATATCCATTGGCGCCAACGTTGGTGCCCGCCGTTGCCGGCTTTCTGAACAAGGTCGCCAAAGACTGATACGCGCCAAGGTCCGGCGCGGCATCCGCTGGCATGCTGGGGGTTTTGTCCAAGCTACCAGCGAGCCATGCGCGTTGCCATCCTCGGATTTGCCTGTGGTGCCGCCGTGCTGCAAGTGCAGGCGCAACTGCCATCGCCATCAACCATCGCGGCCTTCGCAGTTGTCGCATTCCTGCTTTGCTTCCTGCGCGGTGTTCCCAGGGTGGCGATGGCCGGCGCGCTTGCCGGTTTCTGCTGGGCGGCCTTGCTCGCGCAGTTGGCCCTGGCGCCCGAACTGGCCAGGGCCGACGAGGGGCGCGACATCACCGTCGTGGGCACCATCGACAGCCTGCCGTACCGTTTCGAACAGGGCGTGCGTTTTAACTTCAAGGTCGAACGCGTGCCGGGCGAAGCGGTGGCGGTGCCGCCGCGCGTGTCGCTGTCGTGGTACGCCGGCTATGGCGGCGCGCTGCGAGCGGTGCCCGACGTGCAGCCCGGCGAGCGCTGGCAACTCGTCGTGCGCCTGCAACGCCCGCATGGCAACGCCAATCCGCACGGTTTCGATTACGAAGCGTGGCTGCTGGAGCAGGGCGTGCGCGCCACCGGTTACGTTCGCGCGGAAGGCGACAGGAACCGGCGCATTGACAGCTTCGTATTCGGATTTTCCAACGTGGTCGAACATTGCCGCGCCACGCTGCGCGAACGCATTCTGCGCGCGCTGCCGGGCAAGCAATATGCGGGCGTGATCGTGGCGCTGGTGGTCGGCGACCAGCGATCGATCGGGCAGGCCGACTGGAATGTGTTCAATCGTACCGGCGTGGGACATCTGATTTCGATCTCCGGGTTGCACATTACGATGGTCGCCGGGCTGTTTGGCGCGCTCGCGTCGGTACTGTGGCGCCGCTCGTTCTTCACCGGCGCCCAGCTGTCGCTGTGGATGCCGGCACCAAAGGTCGCCGCCCTGACCGGCGCCGTGGTGGCGCTGGCGTACGTGCTGCTGGCCGGCTTCGGCGTGCCGGCGCAGCGCACGCTGTACATGCTGGCGGTGGTGGCCGCCGCGCTGTGGTTCGGGCGGCTGACGCAGGTCTCGCATGTGTTGTGCGTGGCGCTTGGCGTGGTCGTCCTGATCGACCCATGGGCGATCGCCTCGCCCGGCTTCTGGCTCTCGTTCGGCGCGGTGGCGGCGATGTTGTTCGCCACCACCGGGCGCACCGTCGTCACCGAGCCGCGCTGGCGCGGCATGCTGCTGGTGGGCGCGCATACCCAGTACGTGGTCACGCTCGCGCTGGTGCCGCTGACGATGCTGCTGTTCTCGCAGGTGTCGCTGGTCAGCCCCCTGGCCAACGCGCTGGCGATCCCGGTCGTCAGCTTTATCGTCACGCCGCTCGCGCTGGCCGGCAGCATGCTGCCGGCGCCACTATCGACCTTGCTGCTGAACGTGGCCCATTACGCCGTGCAGGCGCTGGCCGAGGTTTTGGGCTGGTGCGCGGGGTCGCGCTTTGCGGTGTGGAGCGCGCCGACCCCGGAGCCATGGCTGTTCGCGTTCGCGGCCATCGGCACCGTGTGGATGCTCGCTCCGCGCGGCTGGCCGCATCGCTGGACCGGGCTGGCCGCGTGGCTGCCGCTGCTGACCGCCCAGCCAAGCCATCCGCCGCCGGGCGAGGTCGCCGTGACCGCGTTCGATGTGGGGCAGGGCATGGCCCTGCTGATCGAAACCAGCGGGCACCGGCTGCTGTACGATACCGGTCCCGCGTACACGCCCGAGTCGAACGGCGCGAACCGGGTGATCCTGCCATATTTAAGGGCGCGCGGCATCGGCTACCTCGATGGCGTCATCGTCAGCCACAGCGACATCGACCACGCCGGCGGCGCTCTGACCCTGCTCGACGCGGTCGGCATGGGCTGGGTGGCGTCGTCGTTGTGGTACGACCATCCGATCGTCAAGGCCGCGCCGCATCATGTACGCTGCGCCGGCGGGCAGCAGTGGACATGGGATGGAGTGCGCTTCGAGATGCTGCATCCGACCATGGCAAGTTACGACGATCCCGGCCTGAAACCGAATGCGCGTGGCTGCGTGCTCAGGATCAGCGCCGGCGAGCATGCGATCCTGCTGGCGGGCGATATCGAAGCGGCGCAGGAGGCGCAACTGGTGGCCGGCTCGGCGCCGCTGCTGCGCGCCGATGTTCTGCTGGCGCCGCATCACGGCAGCGGCACTTCATCGACCCCGCCTTTTCTTGCGGCCGTGTGTCCGCGCCTGGTGCTGTTCCAGGTGGGCTACCGCAATCGCTATCGCCATCCCAAGAAAGAGGTGGTGGAGCGCTACGAAAAACTCGGTATCGAGCGCTTGCGCACCGATGAATCGGGGGCGATCATGCTCGATTCGGCGAATGCTTTCGCACCGGTCGCCTATCGCCGCGCTCATGCGCGTTACTGGTATGGTAATTAGTCACTCGTTTCGGTGAGAAAGGGAGTCAAATGAATACGGTCGACCTGAAAGCCGACATCGTTCCTGGCGAGGGCGCTGCGGGCTTTCAACTGGGAGTGCATATGACGCAGGCGCGGTCCATTTTTGCGCGTGTGCTCCGCTGGGACAATGCACGGGGTCCGTTGCGCGACGCGGTTGCGCAATGCGATGGTTGGCTGATGGCGCCTGCGGCGTCAGCGCACGGCGAACGCCAGGGGCAGTCGTTCTATTATCAACGCGGCGCGGTCGAACTGCACTTTAGCGAGCAGGGGACGCTGGCGACCATTGCGCTCTTCAGTGGCTATGCGGGCGCCCTGTTCGGAAAAATTCGCATCGGCGACGAACTGGCCAGCGTGACCCAGTTTTGCGACCTGTTCTTCGACGAAGACGAAGACATGCATTACCCGAAAGACAGCGCCATCACGGGCCTGGCCTTCGGCGCTGAATTTGAACCTTTGGCACGGGCGTCATCGCAGCGGATTTTCGGCATGGTTATCTTTGACGAGATGGCTCGCGGGGCATGACCCGACTGCGGCCTTGTCAATTTGACTGCGCGCGCAGCAGGCGCTGTGCCTCGGACAGCCGATCTCCTCGCGTCGGCATGCCTGCTCGTGACGCTTTTTCCGACCGCTTGACCTAAGCGCGTAGCGGCAGCACGATATCGACCCGCAGGCCGCCACCTTCGCGATTGCTGGCCATAATCGTGCCTTGATGGGCGTCGATGACCCGCTGCGCGATCGCCAGGCCGAGTCCATGTCCGTCGACGTTGTTGCTGGTCGCGTTCGAGCGGAAGAACGGCTGGAAGATCGACGCCAGGTCGGCCTGCGCCACGCCCGGCCCGCGGTCGCACACCGACACGCGCACCCGGTCGGCGTCGGCGCTGATGCCGATCTCGATCACGCCGCCTTCGCTACTATGCTTGATGGCGTTGCGGATCACGTTCTCGATGGCGCTCCACAGCAGGTCCGGCGCGCCGCGCACGGTCACAATCGCCTGCCCGGACAGTGCAATGCGGCGTGTACACTGCTCGGCTTCGAAGCGCGCATCGGTCACGATGTCGTCGACCAGGTCCATGAACGAGATATCCTCGTAGCGCAACGCGCTCGCCACTTCCAGGCGCGACAAGGTCAGCAGCTCGCCGACCAGCTTGTCCATGCGCACGCTCTCGCGCTCGATGCGCTCCAACGACGCACCGATCTTGTCCGGCTGCTGGTGCGCCAGGCCGATGGCCGCCTGCAAGCGCGCCAGCGGCGAGCGCAGTTCGTGCGAGACATCGTGCAGCAGCCGGCGCTGGCCTTCCATCAGGGTGCGCAACTGGCCGCTCATGCGGTCGAAATCGCGTCCCAGGTCATTGAGTTCATCGCCGCGCACCCCTTTGACTTCCGCAAAGCGGGGCGACAGGTCGCCGCCGGCGGCCGCTTCGAACGCGCCGCGCAAGGCCCGGATCGGGCGCGAAAAATACCATGCCAGCAGGGCCGCGAACAGCAGGCTGGCCAGGGTCGCGCCGGCCGTGGTGATATACGGTAGCAGCTGGCGGTTGGGCGGCGGCCAGCGCTGCTCGCCCGTCGGTCCGGGACGCTGACCCGGGCCGACGCCGTCCGGCGGCATCTGGCGCGGCCCCGGACCGGCGCCGCCTGGCCCGCGCTGGTCGAGCCAGCGCACAAACACCAGGAAGCGTTCGCCGTCCGGCGCCGTCAATGTGCGTACCACATTCAGGCGCGCCGGGTGCGCCAGCATGCGTTCGGCCTGGGCCCGCAGCGCCGGCGTGACGGTCCGTCCCAGCATCTCGCGCCCGCTCGCATCGATGACGAAAATGCTGTGGCGCGTGGTGCCGCCCACCAGTTCGCGCAGCGCCGCGCCGCCGCCGTACTTCAGGGTGGCGGCCGCGGTATCGATCATGAATTCGGCCGACGGCCCGCTATCGATGCCGGTCGCGCGCGGCGAGTCCCCCACCGCCTGCGTGCGCGCCTGGTCGCGCAGCCAGAACACGGCGCCCACGCCGATCGTGGCCGCCAGCTGCGCCAGCAGGATCGACAGGAAGAACTTCCAGAACAGGCGGCCCATGCTGGCGCCTAGTCGCGAATGAGCTGGTAACCGAGGCGGTACACGGTCTGCAGGCAGGAGCGGCCGTCGGCCAGGGTGCCGAGCTTGTGCCGCAGGCTGCTCAGGTGGACGTCGATATTGCGGTCGAAGCGCGCCATTGGCCGTCCCAGTCCTTGTTCCGACAGGTCGTTCTTGCTGACCGGGCGCCCCGCATTGCGCGCCAGGACTTCCAGCAGGTTGAATTCGGTGCTGGTCAGTTCCAGCGCCACGCCGTCCCAGCTGGCGCGGCGCTGGGCCGGCTGCATCGACAGCTTGCCGACATTGATGGTGACGCCGTCGCCATCGTCGCGCGGGGCGTTGGTGCGGCGCAGGATGGCGCGGATGCGCGCCGTCAGTTCGCGCGGGGTGCATGGCTTGGTCACGTAATCGTCCGCGCCCAGTTCCAGCCCGAGAATGCGGTCGGTATCGTCGCCGCGTCCGGTCAGCATGAGCACCGGCATGTGGCTGCGGGCGCGGATGCGGCGCAGCGTTTCGAGGCCGTTCATATGCGGCATCATCACATCGAGCACCGCGATGGCGCTGCGTCCGGACAGCGCCTCGCGCGCGCCAGCCTCGCCGTCGTGCGCGCAGCTGACGCGAAATCCTTCCTGCTCCAGGTATTCGCGGAACATTCCGACCAGTTCAACGTCGTCATCGATTAATAGCACTTGGTTCATGCGGCCATCATAGCAAACCGGCGGCCCTGTGATCACCGGCGGGGCACGCTCTTTACGTGCTTTTACGAGTCGCTAACACCGCTTTACATCGTGTCCTCGCACAATGGAGTCCTTCGTAACGCACCGACAGGAACCGCCATGAAAAACATGCAACACCGCGCACTTGCCCTCTTGTTGAGCAGCGCCTGCCTCGGCGCCATTGCCGCACCGGTCGAAGGGGGCATACCGCCACCGGGTCCGATGATGGGCGAGCGCGGCCCGCACCAGCGCGGCCCCGGCTTTGCGCACGGCGTCGACCTGAGCGAGGCCCAGGAAGACAAGGTCTTCGCCATCCTGCATGCGCAGGAACCGAAATGGCGCGCGTACACCCGCACCTTGCATCATTCACAAGACGCACTGCGCGCCCTGGGCGCCGGCGAGCAGTTCGACGATGCCAGGGCGTCGTCGCTGGCGCAGGCGGCCGGCGCCGCGCTGGCCGCGCTGGCGCTGCTCGAGGCGCGCACCGACGCGCAGGTGCGCGCCGTACTCACGCCGGAGCAGCGCAAGCAGTCCCTCGGCCGGCAATCTGATTAACACGACCGCCTGATTCGTCAGCAAAGGAGCACACCATGGAACAGCACGACCACAGCCTGGCCCAGGACATTCAAACCATGCTCGATCTGACGCTGAGCCGGCGCCAGTCGCTGCGCTGGATGTTCGCATCGGCCGCGGCCCTGCCGCTGGCGGCCTGCGGCGGCGGCGACAGCAGCGTCGGCACCACCCCGGCCAGCGGCGCCACGCCGACCACGCCCACCACCGGCGCCGGCACGTCCTGCGCCGTCATTCCCGAGGAAACCGGCGGTCCGTATCCGGCCGACGGCACCAACAGCAGCGTGGGCGGGGTGGCCAATGCGCTGATCCTGGCCGGCATCGTGCGGCCCGACATCCGCACCAGCATCGCCGGCGCCACCGGGGTCGCCGCCGGCGTACCTTTGATAATCAAGCTGCAGATGGTGAACGTGAAATCGAGTTGCGCCTCGCTGGCCGGCGCCACCGTCTACCTGTGGCACTGCGACCGCGAAGGGCGCTACTCCATGTACAGCAGCGGCGTCACTGGCGAAAACTACCTGCGCGGCGTGCAGGAGGCCGACGCCGACGGCATGGTCACCTTCAGCACCATCTTCCCGGGCTGCTACGCGGGGCGCATGCCGCACGTGCATTTCGAGGTCTATCCGAGCCTGGCCAACAGCACCAGCGCGGCCAACCGCATCAAGACGTCGCAGTTCGGCTTTCCGGCGTCGATGCTGGCCGAGGCCTACGGCAGCACCGGTTACACGGCCAGCGTGCGCAACCTGGCCAACATCAGCTACGCCACCGACAATGTGTTCAGCGACGGCACCGCGCTGCAAATCGCCAGCGTGACGGGCAGCGCAAGCCTCGGTTACGTGGCCACGCTGACAGTAGGGGTTTCCCTCTAAACCTGTACGGACGGCCGGGAAATCGCCTTACAATCGAAAAATGACGACACCGATCCTCCATTTTTCACACGGTAACAGCTTCCCGGCCGGTAGCTACACCAAGTTCTTCGACCAACTGCGCATGGACTTCGATATCCGCGCGGTCGACATGTACGGCCACGATCCTGCCTATCCGGTCAGCGACGGCTGGCCCAAGCTGGTCGAGCACCTGATCGCCACGCTCGAGAGCTACGGCGAGCCGTCCATCCTGGTCGGCCACTCGCTGGGCGGGATGCTGAGCATGATGGCGGCGCGCCAGCGGCCGGACCTGGTGCGCTGCGTGGTGATGCTCGATTCGCCGGTGGTGGCGGGCTGGCGCGCCATGCTGTGGCGCGTGGTGAAGTCGAAGCAAAGCTGGAGCGATTACCTGTCGCCGGCGCGCCTGTCGCGCCGCCGCCGCACCGTGTGGCCGAGCGTGCAGGCGGCCTACGACCATTTCATTTCCAAGCCGGTGTTCGCCAGCTGGGCGCCGGGCGTGCTGCAAGACTACCTGGAACACGGCCTGGAACCGCACCCGGACGGCGTGCAGCTGCGCTTTTCGCGCGAGGTGGAGACCGAGATTTACCGCGGCCTGCCGCACCACCTGGGCAGCGTGATGGACAAGGCCTACCCGGTGCCGATCGGCTTCATCGCCGGCACCGAATCGGTGGAGCTGCGCCAGGCCGGCCTGGACGCCACGCGCAAGCTGGTGGGCGACAATTTTGCCGAGATCCCCGGCGGCGGCCATCTGTTCCCGATGGAGTCGCCCGAGCTGGCGGGGCGCCTGACGCGCGAGATGATCGCCAGATTGCTCGCGCAAGGCCAGGGCGCGGGATAGTTATCTGCGCCCGCCGACTGTCGCTGGCAGGGACTTTTCGCGTAAAATCGCGGGAAAATCCCTATTCTCTCTTCTGGAACGACACGTATGAGCATTAAATCCGATAAATGGATCCGCAAGATGGCGGCCGAAACGGGCATGATCGAGCCTTTCGAACCGGGCCAGGTCAAGGAGCGCGATGGTCAGAGAATCGTTTCATACGGTACCTCGAGCTACGGCTACGATATCCGCTGCGCCGATGAATTCAAGCTGTTCACCAATATTAATACGACCATCGTCGATCCGAAGAATTTTGACGAAAACAATTTCGTCGATGTGTCGGGCAAGGGCTTCTGCATCATCCCGCCCAATTCCTTCGCGCTGGCGCGCACCGTGGAATACTTCCGCATTCCGCGCAATGTGCTGACCATCTGCCTGGGCAAGTCGACCTACGCGCGCTGCGGCATCATCGTCAACGTGACCCCGTTCGAGCCCGAATGGGAAGGGTTCGTGACGCTGGAGTTTTCCAACACCACGCCGCTGCCGGCCAAGATCTACGCCAACGAAGGCGTGGCGCAGGTGCTGTTCTTCGAATCGGACGAAGTGTGCGACGTGTCGTACAAGGATCGCGGCGGCAAGTACCAGGGCCAGGTCGGGGTGACCTTGCCGAAGGCCTGAGCATCGCCCTCGCGTTCGTGCACAACAAAAAAGGAACCCGAGGGTTCCTTTTTTGTTGTACGCAGGAGGCGCTGGCGCCTCCCGAAGGTCCTGCTTACTGGCGCACGCAGTCCACGAAGTAGCCGCGCTTGCCGTCCACTTCGCGCTTGACCAGGCCATGCACGTCGGTCTCGAAGCCGGGGAAGCGCTCGTTGAAGTCGCGCGCGAAGCGCAGGTAGTCGACGATGGTCTTGTTGAAGCGCTCGCCCGGGATCAAGAGCGGAATGCCCGGCGGGTAGGGCGTGAGCAGAATCGCCGTGATGCGGCCTTCCAGCTCCTCGATCGCCACGCGGTCGATTTCGCGGTGCGCCATCTTGGCAAAGGCGTCGGACGGCTTCATCGCCGGGATCATGTCCGACAAATACATCTCGGTGGTCAGGCGCGCCACGTCGTAGGTCTTGTAGAAGTCGTGGATCTGCTGGCACAGGTCGCGCAGGCCCATCGCTTCGTAGCGCGGGTTGGCTTGCGCAAACTCCGGCAGGATGCGCCACATCGGCTGGTTCTTGTCGTAGTCGTCCTTGAACTGCTGCAGCGCCGTGACCAGCGTGTTCCAGCGGCCCTTGGTGATCCCGATCGTAAACATGATGAAGAACGAATACAGCCCGCACTTCTCGATGATCACGCCGTGTTCGGCCAGGTACTTGGTGACGATCGAGGCCGGAATGCCGGACTCGCCGAACACGCCGTCGAGCGACAGGCCGGGGGTGACCACGGTGGCCTTGATCGGGTCGAGCATGTTGAAGCCGGGGGCGAGGTTGCCGAAACCGTGCCAGTCGTCCTCGGCGCGGATCATCCAGTCGTCCTGGGTGCCGATGCCTTCTTCCGAGAAGGTGTCCGGGCCCCACACCTGGAACCACCAGTCGTTGCCGAATTCGGCGTCGACTTTTTTCATGGCGCGACGGAAGTCGAGCGCTTCGAAAATCGATTCTTCCACCAGCGCGGTGCCGCCCGGCGCTTCCATCATGGCCGCGGCCACGTCGCACGAGGCGATGATCGAATACTGCGGCGAGGTCGAGGTGTGCATCAGGTAGGCTTCGTTGAAGGCATCCTGGTCCAGCTTGACCGTCTCCGACTCGCGCACCAGCACTTGCGAGGCCTGCGACAGGCCGGCGAGCAGCTTGTGGGTCGACTGGGTCGAGAAGATCATCGATTCCTTGGCGCGCGGACGGTCCTTGCCGATCGCGTGCATGTTCTTGTAGAAGTCGTGGAAGGTCGCATGCGGCAGCCACGCTTCGTCGAAGTGCAGGGTGTCGATCTTACCGTCCAACATTTCGCGCAGCGTTTCGACGTTGTATACCACGCCGTCGTAGGTCGACTGGGTAATGGTCAGGATGCGCGGCTTCTTGTTGACGGCCTGGCGCGCGAACGGATTGGCTTCGATCTTGCGGGCGATCGATTCGGGCGTGAATTCTTCGAGCGGAATCGGGCCGATGATGCCGAGGTGGTTCCGGGTCGGCATCAGGAACACGGGAATCGCGCCGCACATGATGATCGAATGCAGGATCGACTTGTGGCAGTTGCGGTCCACCACCACGATGTCGCCCGGTGCGACGGTCGAGTGCCACACCATCTTGTTCGAGGTCGAGGTGCCGTTGGTGACAAAGTAGCAGTGGTCGGCGTTGAAGATGCGCGCCGCGTTGCGCTCGGACTTGGCGACCGGGCCGGTGTGGTCGAGCAGCTGGCCGAGTTCTTCGACGGCGTTGCAGACGTCGGCGCGCAGCATGTTCTCGCCAAAGAACTGGTGGAACATCTGGCCGATCGGCGATTTGAGGAAAGCCACGCCGCCCGAGTGGCCGGGGCAGTGCCAGGAGTAGGAACCGTCGTTGGCGTAGTTGACCAGCGCGCGGAAGAACGGCGGCGCCAGGCCGTCGAGGTAGGACTTGGCTTCGCGGATGATGTGGCGCGCCACGAATTCGGGCGTGTCTTCAAACATGTGGATGAAGCCGTGCAGTTCGCGCAGGATGTCGTTCGGGATGTGGCGCGAGGTGCGCGTTTCGCCGTAGATGTAGATCGGGATATCCGAGTTCTTGTGACGGATTTCCTTCACAAACGCGCGCAGCGCGATCAGGGCCGAATCGGTGTCTTCGATCGAGCCGGTGCCGAATTCCTCGTCATCGATCGACAGCACGAAGGCCGAGGCGCGCGACTGCTGCTGGGCGAACTGCGACAGGTCGCCGTAGCTGGTCACGCCAAGCACCTCCATGCCCTCTTTTTCCATCGCCTCGGCGAGCGCGCGGATACCGAGCCCGGAGGTGTTCTCGGAACGAAAATCCTCGTCGATAATGACGATTGGGAAACGAAATTTCATGGACAGCTCCAAAGCGAAGCGCCGTGAGGATGTCCACGCCTGTGCGGGACGCCTCTCACGGCACCGGTCAAAAAAAGAAGAAGCGGATTTTCGCAGAAATGGCGGCAATCCGGTGAAAAACTTTTGCTAGATTAACTACAAGCGGGCCGTAGTGTCGCACACTATGCCCGCCACCGTGAAAGCGTGCCGGATCAATGGTGCGCGAGCGCGCCCGCACCCATCAGCGCGCCGATCGGATCGACGTGCAGCCAAGCGAACACGCCGAGCAAAATGCCGACCGCGGCGACCGCATAGGCGCCGATCATCAGCCATCTTTTACGCGTCAGCAGGGTGATCGCCGCCAGCGATATGGCGATCTGTTCGGCCGTGGTGGCCAGCGCCCACTGGTGATGCTGGTGCATCTTGGCGTCGGACTGGTGGTTCCAGTCGTCGGCCTTGGCGTCGAGCGCTTCGGCTTCCTTGCGGATGTCGTCCTTCTCCGCCTTGTAGCGCAGCACGTCGGCCTTGTATTTTTCCGGCTCGACCCCGGGCAGCACCATCGCCAGTTCGGCCAGGTTCTGCTTGTTCGACTTGGCCTGGTAGTAGTTCCAGCTGTTGGCGGCCTTGGTCTTTTCGATGGCGGCGTTGTTCTTGTACAGGGCCGCGTCGTTCTGGGTGGCGCCGCCCTGGTAGCCGAACATGGCGCCGACCGTGGCCAGCACCGCCGTCATGACGGCGATATTGTTCGAAAATGGATCGTTGTTGTGGGCTGCGTGTTCGACCGCATGGTCGTGCGGCCCGTGTACGTGAAAACCGTGTCCTGACATGTATTCAGCTCGCTTTTTTGGTGTAGGTGACGAAGGCGTAATCGAAGCCGTTGGCATCGCAGTGGTGCGCTTCGCGCGCGCTCTCGGACCATGCGGGGGCGTCGAGCGGCGGGAAAAACGTGTCGCAGGCGAAGGTGTGCGCGATCTCGGTGACGATCACGCACTGCGCCAGCGCCAGGGTTTGCGCGTAAATCTGCGCGCCCCCGATCACAAAGGCCGGCGCCTCGCCCGCCAGCGCAATCGCGTGCGGCACCGACAGGGCGCGTTCGACGCCGTCGCGCTGCCAGTCCACATCGGTGGTGACGACGATGTTGCGGCGGTTCGGCAGCGCGCGCCCGATCGAGTCGAACGTCTTGCGGCCCATGATGATGGGGTGGCCCGTGGTCAGGCGCTTGAAGTGCGCCAGGTCTTCCGGCAGGCGCCAGGGCAGGGTGTTGTCGATGCCGATGCCGCGCGCGGCATCCATGGCGACGATGAGAGTCAGTGTGCTCATAAAACCTCAGTATTTCCAAACAGATCAGAAGGTCGCCATTATGGTGCAAATCGGCGAATCCGGAAGATTTTCGCTGTACATTTGGCGTGCAAGCCACGTAAACCATCGGTTATTTTCATGATTGCAATTAACAAACCCTCAAGCACTTGTTTCATCGTATATCCTTAATTACAAAGAAGAAATTGGCAAATTGCTTACTAAGTGTTGGGTTAAAACGTCACACGTTAATTTCTATGGGGCAACTTCGTTGATTGCTGTATGGTGTTTCCACGTTCGCGTCAACACAAATGGAATTCACATGCTTTTCTTGTTTAAACGCAAGATGAGCCTGAGAAATCCAATTGCGCGCCTGCCCACGTTTTGGAGACCAGATGAAGCACCCACTTAGTAACAGCAGCGGCGCGCGTGCGCGTGCCACCTTGGCCCTGGCGGACGGTACGCTGTTCGAAGGCAGCGCCATCGGCGCCATGGGTCAGGCCAGCGGCGAAGTTGTGTTCAATACCGCCATGACCGGATACCAGGAAGTGCTGACCGATCCGAGCTACGCGCGCCAGATTGTCACATTGACCTACCCGCACATCGGCAACACCGGCATCAACAGCGAAGACGGCGAGTCCGCGCGGGTGCAGGCCGCCGGTTTGATCATCCGCGACCTGCCTTTGCTGGCCTCGAATTTTCGCTCGACCCAAAGCTTGTCCGACTATCTCACGGCCCAGGGCGTGGTGGCGATCGCCGATATCGATACCCGCAGGCTGACCCGCCTGCTGCGCGAAAAAGGGGCGCAGAACGGCGCCATCGTCGTCGACGCCGAACCGGGCCAGGCGCTGGCGCTGGCGCGCGCCTTTCCCGGCCTCGATGGCATGGACCTGGCGCGCGTGGTCTCGACACCCGCGCCTTACGAATGGCTTGAGGGCCCATGGCGGCTCGGCGCCGGCTTCGCGCCGCAACCGGATCCGCACCTGCATGTGGTGGCCTACGACTACGGCGTGAAAACCAATATCCTGCGCATGCTGGCCGGGCGCGGTTGCCGCGTCACCGTGCTGCCCGCGCAAGCGAGCGCGCAGGACGCGCTGGCGCTGGCGCCGGACGGGATTTTTCTGTCGAACGGCCCGGGCGACCCGCAGGCCTGCGACTACGCCATTGAAGCGGCGCGCACCCTGATCGAGAGCGGCACGCCGGTGTTCGGCATCTGCCTCGGGCACCAGATCATGGCGCTCGCCTCGGGCGCGCGCACGGTCAAGATGAAATTCGGCCATCGCGGCGCCAACCACCCGGTGCAGGACCTCGCCACCGGCAAGGTGGCGATCACCTCGCAGAACCACGGTTTCGCGGTCGATGCCGCCACCTTGCCGGCCAATTGCCGGGTCACCCACGTATCCCTTTTCGACGGCACCTTGCAGGGATTCGAGCGGCTCGACAAGCCGGCGTTCTGCTTCCAGGGCCACCCCGAAGCGTCTCCCGGCCCGCATGACCTGGCCGTGCTGTTCGACCGTTTTGTCACCATGATGGAAAGTAGCAAACATGCCTAAGCGCTCAGATATTCGCAGCATCCTGATTATCGGCGCCGGCCCGATCGTGATCGGCCAGGCGTGCGAATTCGATTATTCCGGGGCCCAGGCCTGCAAGGCCCTGCGCGAGGAGGGCTACAAGGTCATCCTCGTCAACAGCAACCCGGCCACCATCATGACCGACCCGGAGATGGCCGACGCCACCTATATCGAGCCGATCGCCTGGGAAGTGGTGGCGCGCATCATCGCCAAGGAGCGTCCCGACGCCATTTTGCCGACCATGGGCGGGCAGACCGCGCTCAATTGCGCGCTCGACCTGCACCGCCACGGCGTGCTGGCCGAATTCGGCGTCGAATTGATCGGGGCCACCCCCGAGGCGATCGACAAGGCCGAGGACCGCGCCAAGTTCAAGGCCGCCATGACCAGCATCGGGCTGGCCTCGGCCACGTCAAGCGTGGCGCACAGCATGGCCGAAGCCTGGGAAGCGCAGGCGGCGCTCGGTTTTCCGGTCGTGATCCGGCCCTCGTTCACCATGGGCGGCAGCGGCGGCGGCATCGCTTACGACGCCGCCCAGTTCCACACCATCTGCCAGCGCGGGCTGGAACTGTCGCCCACCAGGGAGCTGCTGATCGAAGAGTCCCTGCTCGGGTGGAAAGAGTTCGAGATGGAAGTCGTGCGCGACCGTCTTGATAACTGCATCATCGTCTGCTCGATCGAAAACCTGGACCCGATGGGCGTGCATACCGGCGACTCGATCACGGTGGCGCCGGCGCAGACCCTGACCGACAAGGAATACCAGATCATGCGCAACGCCTCGGTGGCGGTACTGCGCGAAGTGGGCGTGGACACGGGCGGCTCGAACGTGCAGTTCGCGGTCAACCCGCAAGACGGGCGCATGATCGTCATCGAAATGAACCCGCGTGTCTCGCGTTCGTCGGCGCTGGCCAGCAAGGCCACCGGTTTCCCGATCGCGCGCGTGGCGGCCAAGCTGGCGGTCGGTTTCACGCTCGACGAACTGCGTAACGAAATCACCGGCGGCGCCATGCCGGCCTCGTTCGAGCCGTCGATCGACTACGTGGTGACCAAGATCCCGCGCTTCGCCTTCGAAAAATTTCCCGGCGCCGACGAGCACCTGACCACCCAGATGAAGTCGGTCGGCGAAGTCATGGCGATCGGCCGCACTTTCCAGGAGTCGTTCCAGAAAGCGCTGCGCGGGCTCGATATCGGCGTCGATGGCGTGCGCCGCGACGGCGTGCAGACCGGGCGCGCGGTCATCGAGGAAGAACTGAGCAAGCCGGGGCCGGACCGCATCTGGTATGTGGGCGAAGCGTTCGCCCAGGGCTTTACGCAAGACGAGGTGCATGCGTGCAGCGCGATCGACCCGTGGTTCCTGGCGCAGATCGGCGACCTGGTCGAGGTCGAACTGTGGATCGAACAGCAAACCCTGGCCGCGCTGGACAAGCCGGTCATGGTCCGCCTCAAGCAGCAAGGCTTCGGCGACCGCCGTCTGGCCACGCTGCTGGGCGCGAGCGAACAGGCGGTGCGCGAGGCGCGTCACGCGTTCGGCGTGCGGCCCGTGTACAAGCGGGTCGACACCTGCGCGGCCGAATTTGCGACCAGTACCGCCTACCTGTACTCGACCTACGACGAAGAATGCGAAGCGGTGCCTAGCACGCGCAGCAAGATGATGGTGCTCGGCGGCGGCCCGAACCGCATCGGCCAGGGCATCGAATTCGATTACTGCTGCGTACACGCGGCGATGGCCCTGCGCGAAGATGGCTACGAAACCATCATGGTCAACTGCAATCCGGAGACTGTCTCGACCGACTTCGACACCTCCGACCGGCTGTACTTCGAACCGGTGACGCTGGAAGACGTGCTGGAGATCGTCGCCCTCGAACAGCCGGCCGGCGTGATCGTACAGTACGGCGGCCAGACGCCCTTGCGCCTGGCGCTGGCGCTGGAAGCGGCAGGGGTGCCCATCATCGGCACCTCGCCCGACATGATCGACGCCGCCGAGGACCGCGAACGCTTCCAGCAGTTCCTGCACAAGCTGGACCTGCGCCAGCCGCAGAACCGCACCGCGCGCACCGAGCCCGACGCGGTAGACCTGGCCAGCGAAATCGGCTACCCGCTGGTGGTGCGCCCTTCGTATGTGCTGGGCGGGCGCGCGATGGAGATCGTGCATGAGCAGGCCGACCTGGAACGCTACATGCGCGAAGCGGTCAAGGTGTCGCACGATTCGCCGGTGCTGCTGGACCGTTTCTTGAACGACGCCATCGAGGTCGACGTCGATTGCATCTGCGACGGCGAGCGCACGCTCATCGGCGGCGTGATGGAGCATGTCGAGCAGGCCGGCATCCACTCGGGCGACTCGGCCTGTTCTCTGCCGCCGCATTCGCTGAGCGATGCCACTGTCGTTGAAATCAAGCGCCAGACGGCCCTGATGGCGATGGAACTGAACGTGATCGGCCTGATGAACGTGCAGTTCGCGGTCCAGCAAAAACGGGTCGACGGACGCATGCACGATGTGGTGTACGTGCTGGAAGTGAACCCGCGCGCTTCGCGCACCGTGCCGTTCGTATCCAAGGCCACCGGACTGCAACTGGCAAAGATCGCCGCGCGTTGCATGGCCGGGCAATCCCTGCGAAGCCAGGGCGTGCTCGAAGAAGCGGTGGCGCCGTGCTTTTCCGTCAAGGAAGCCGTGTTCCCGTTCGCGAAATTCCCCGGTGTGGACACCATCCTCAGTCCGGAAATGAAATCGACCGGTGAAGTCATGGGCGTGGGTGCTACTTTTGGCGAAGCCTTCTTCAAGGCCCAGTTGGGCGCTTCGGTGAAGGTGCCGCGCGCCGGCCTGGTGTACCTGCGCGTCAAGCGCGGCGACCAGGCGCGCACGGTGGCGCTGGCGCGCGGCTTGCTTGGCGCCGGCTTCACCCTGTGCGCCAGCCTGGTGACGGCAACCGTGATCCGCGCCGCCGAACTGGAGGTCGAGGAGATCGACGACGCGACCATCCTTGAGCGCCTGGCCGCGCGCCAGATCGCCCTGATGATCCTCACGGTCGATGAAAAGCGCAGCGCCGTGGTGGCATCGCGGCCGTTGCGAGTGGCGGCGCTGGCCGCCGGCACGGTGGTATGCACCACCATCGCCGCCGCCGAATGCATGCTCGAAGCGGCGCCGCACGCCGACAGCTACAGCCTGGCCTCGTTGCAGGAACTGCACGGCAAGCGGGGCGCCATCGCCGCGCCGGTGCCGCACGCGCGCGCGCTGCCCGGCGCCGCCGACCTGGCGGCGGCGTCCACCGTCTTGCCCGAGCGGCGCGCCCGCTCGCGCGAACGCACGGCTGGCGGCACGCCGCTCAAGCTGTTCATCCGCCAGCCGTTCACCGAATCGGACGCCGAGCAGCAGCGCCTGATCGGCGACATCATGGACCTGATCGACAGCGCCAACGGCATGCCGCATCCGTTCGACTACCTGACCGGCACCCGCGCCGAAAGCGCCGACACCTTCAAGAAATCGTTCGAGCGCGATTATCACCTTCCGTTCACGCCCAAGAACTTCCGCGACCACCGCCTGGGCCTGCTCGAACATGCCGATGCGGTGGTCAACATCCGGGTCGGCATGAGCGAGAGCAGCGCATTCGAACTCGGTTACCACATCTTCAAAGGACGCTGCACCCCGGTGCTGTTCCTGGTGTGGAAGCACGCGCCGATCAAGACCACCTTGATCCGCGAGTTGCAGGACCTGTGCGACGTCACCTACCTCGAATTCGAGCATGTGGACGAACTGCGCAAGGGCATTCACGCATTTTTCAGCACCATCGGGCGCGGCACGAGCAGCGCCCCAATGCATAGTCACAAGGAGTAAAGCATGTTCGCCAATATGAAAATCAGGACACTCGTCATCGGTGTCCTATGCTTCCTCATCGCGCTGATGGTCACCATCGGCGCCATGGGCATCTACAGCAGCCGCCATGCGGTCGACCTGGTGCGCGACGTTACCGTCGAAGACCAGCGCAACACCACCGTGCAAACGTCCATTCGCCTTGAAATGGAACTCAATCGCAGCCAGATCCTGCAGGCGCTCCAGCATAATCCGGTGCTCTCGTGGGCGCAGTTGCACGACCATCCGCTGACGGTCCACTTCGACCAGATCGAGGCGATCGCCGGGCGCACCGCCAAGCGCTGGGAAGAATACATCGGCGCGATCAAGACGCCCGAAGAAAAGCGACTGGCCGAGGAGTGGTACGCCAAGAGCGACGGGCTGGGCATCGAGAACGTGCGCGCCGCCGCCGCCTTCATCAAGGCCGAGAAGTGGGATGACGCCGAGACGGTCCTGATCAAGAAGATCAACCCGGGCTACCGTATTGGCGACGCCACCCTGGTCAACCTCAAGGAGCTGGCCGCCAAGCGGGTCAAGGCCGACGACGAGATGGTCAACGCCAGCCTGACGCGCCTCGCCTACGGCATGACGGGCATCCTGCTGCTCGGCGTGGGACTGGGCGTGGCGGTCGGCTGGGCGCTGGTGCGCGCCATCTCGGCGCCGCTGCAGGAAGCCATGCAGATCGCCGTGCGCGTCGCCGACGGCGACCTGACCGGGCAAATCGCCGCGCACGGGAACAATGAAATCGGCGCCTTGCTCGGCGCGATGGACAAGATGAAATCGAACCTGGCGCAGATTGTCCTTGAGGTGCGCAACAGCACCGACACCATTTCGAGCGCCTCAAGCGAAATCGCGGCGGGCAACACCGACCTGTCGGACCGCACCAGCTCGCAGGCCAGTTCGCTCGAGCAGACCGCCGCCTCGATGGAAGAACTCACTTCCACCGTGCGCCAGAACGCCGACAATGCGCGCCAGGCCAATGTGCTGGCCATGTCGGCGTCGGAAGTGGCCACCAAGGGCGGCCTGGTGGTGGCGCAGGTGGTCGAGACCATGGGGTCGATCAACGCCTCGTCCAAAAAGATCGTCGACATCATCGCCGTCATCGACGGCATCGCCTTCCAGACCAACATCCTCGCGCTGAACGCGGCAGTGGAAGCGGCGCGCGCCGGCGAACAGGGACGCGGCTTTGCGGTAGTGGCGTCCGAAGTGCGCAACCTGGCGCAGCGTTCGGCCGGCGCCGCCAAGGAAATCAAGCAGTTGATTGGCGACTCGGTCGATAAGGTCGACAGCGGCGCCAAGCTGGTCGACCAGGCTGGCGTGACGATGCAGGAAATCGTCACCAGCATCGCCCGCGTGACCGACATCATGGGCGAAATCACCACCGCCAGCGCCGAGCAGACCGCCGGCATCGACCAGATCAACGAGGCGGTCGGGCAGATGGATTCGATCACCCAGCAAAACGTGGGCCTGGTCGAGGAAGCGGCGGCGGCGGCCGGCCTGCTGCGCGAGCAGGCCGGCGCGCTGACGCAGGTGGTCAGCGTGTTCAAGGTCGATGGTGCGCCGGCGCGCACGCCGCAGGAGGTGCGCAAGGCGCCGGCGCGCAAACCCGCGTCGGCGGCCCCGCGCCTGGCGGGCAAACCGCAGGCGCCAGCTCCCAGGGGCGCCGCACAGAAAGCGGCCGCGCCCAAGGTGCCGGCCGCGCGGCGCGCCGCCAGCACCGCCGTCGAAGCCGACTGGGAAGAGTTTTAAGTCAGGCAGCGCGCCCGCGGCGCCGGGCCGCGGCGTGTTTTTATCGCGCGACCTTACACCGCGACCGGCGCCTTGATGTGCGGGTGCGACTGGTAGCCCTCGACCTCGAAGTCCTCGAACTTGTAGTCGAACAGCGAGTCGGGTTTGCGCTTGATGAGCAGGCGCGGGAGCGCGAACGGCTCGCGCGCAAGCTGCAGCTCGACCTGCTCCATGTGGTTCGAATACAGGTGGCAGTCGCCGCCGGTCCAGACGAAGTCGCCCACTTCCAGGCCGGCCTGCTGGGCCATCATGTGGGTCAGGATCGCATACGAGGCGATATTGAATGGCACGCCCAGGAAAATGTCGGCGCTGCGCTGATACAGCTGGCAGGACAGCTTGCCGTCGGCCACATAGAACTGGAACAGCGCGTGGCACGGAGGCAGCTTCATGTTCGGGATATCGGCCACGTTCCAGGCCGAGACGATCATGCGGCGCGAGTCGGGATTATTCCTGATCTGCTCCATCACCTGCGAGATCTGGTCGATATGGGCGCCGCCCGGCGTTGGCCAGCTGCGCCACTGGTAGCCGTAGATCGGACCGAGGTCGCCATTGGCGTCGGCCCAGTCATCCCAGATACGGACGCCGTTGTCCTTGAGGTAGCCGATATTGGTGGAGCCGGCCAGGAACCAGATCAATTCATGGATGATGGACTTGAGATGCACTTTCTTGGTGCTCACCAGAGGGAAACCATCCTGCAGGTTGAAGCGCATCTGATGGCCGAAGACGGAGCGCGTACCGGTGCCGGTGCGGTCGGTTTTTTCGGTGCCATGGTCTTTCACATGGCGCATGAAGTCGAGGTATTGGCGCATGGCTAAATAGCTGATTATACCTCACGGGGCGGCCAGGGCCCGCGCCAGCAGTTCGACGCTGTCGCGCACGCGCTGGTCGGGCAGGGCGGCGAGATTCTCGCCGACGTACAGTTCGACCACGCTGGTGTCGCCCAGCGCGCCGTGGGCGGCGCGGCCGAACAGCCATATCTTGTGCTCGTGCGCGATGCGGTTGCGGATCGCCAAAGCCCGTTCGCGCGCGACCGGCAGGTGCAGGTGCAGCATGTTCGCCTGCGGGCGCGCCGGATTGACGCGGACCGCCGGGAAGTCGCGCAGCACCTCATACAGCCACTCGGTGCGGCGGAAGTAATGCGGCATGGCGGCCAGGCGCGCGTCGAACTGCATCGCCGCCGCCACCACGTAGGGCGAGCGGTGAAGCACATTGCCGCCTTCGCGGCGGAACCACTCGGCGGCGCGTTCGACGAACGCGCGGCGCCCGGCCAGCATGGCGCCACCGAGCCCGCCGATACCCTTGTACAGCGACACGTATGCCGAATCGAAGCCGGCGGCGATCTCGCGCAACGGGCGCTTGTAACCGGCGGCCGCTTCCCACAGGCGCGCGCCATCCATGTGCAGGTGCGCGTTGCGGGTGCGGCAGTGGGCCTTGATCGCTTCGAGCTCCTCCCACGGCGGGGTTTGTCCGCCGATTTCGCGCATGGGGATTTCGATGGCGACGGCGCCGAGTCTATCGGGAATGGCGCGCAAGTCGTCGCTCGACCAGGGGCGGTGCCGGTCGCCCGTTTGCAGCGCGTGGAAGTGGCCGAGCAGCTGGTAGTTCGATTTTTCGTGGACGATGATGTGCGACGTCGGATGGAGCGCCACCAGGCTGCAGGCGCGGTCCTCGCAGGCCAGGCGCAGGGCGGTCACCTGGGCCATGGTGCCGCTGATGCAGAACACGGCCGCCTCGAAGCCGAGCAAGTCGGCGATTTTCTGCTCGAACTCCTCGATCAGGGCGCCGTTGCCGTAGACGTCATGGGCGACGCGATTATCCTCGCACCACGCGGCCATGGCGGCGAACATCTGCGCCGGCGTGCGCGCCCGATGGCCCGGCAGCACCGTATGACACTGTTGAAACAACTCCGCATCCGTCACCACTATCTCCTTGAGCAACTATCTCCCAACCGGGGTGAGAGCATTAACTCGAAACTTTGTTGAATCTGAATTTCCAAACCGGGGTCAGAGCTTTAACTTGAAACATTGTTAAATCTGTGGCGTACACCCTTGCGTCAGACTGTTACTGCAATCACCCATCCGAAGGGGTTCGCACTCACTGCCGGGCATGGCGTCATATCGAAGATTCGCACTTGTTGCCCTAACCGGGCCTTAGCTTGGTCAGTGCAACAAAAGTGTAAAAAGTTTCTAGTTAATGCTCTGACCCCGGTTGTGGGAAATTTCTTACCGGGTCGGTATTGCATTTGTTCAGGCCGCTTCGTGGGCGATGTGGATGTTGTGGAACTGCAGGGCGGCGAGGTTGGCGTAGATGCCGCCCTGCGCGACCAGCGAGGCGTGCGTGCCGGTTTCGACGATCCGGCCGTCTTCCATCACGATGATGCGGTCGGCCCGCTGCACCGTCGCCAGCCGGTGCGCGATGATGACCGTGGTGCGCCCCACCATCGCCGCTTCCAGCGCACTTTGCACCAGCCGCTCCGATTCGGCGTCCAGCGCGCTGGTCGCTTCGTCAAGCAGCAGCAGTGGCGGGTTTTTCAGCAGCGCGCGCGCAATCGCGATCCGTTGCCGCTGCCCGCCCGAGAGCCGTACCCCGCGCTCGCCCAGGAACGATTTGTACCCCTGCGGCAGGCGTTCGATGAATTCGTGGGCGGCCGCCATGCGCGCGGCGGCGATCACTTCGGCGTCGCTGGCGCCGGCGCGCCCGTAGCGGATGTTTTCCATGGCGTCGGCCGAGAAAATCACCGTGTCTTGCGGGACGATGCCGATGGCGTCGCGCAGGGTGTGCAGGTCGAGCCGCTTGATGTCGACGCCATCCAAGGTGATGGTGCCGCTTTGCGGGTCGTAAAAGCGCAGGAACAGCTGGAACAGGGTGGTCTTGCCGGCCCCCGAGGGGCCGACCACGGCCACCGTTTCGCCAGGCGCGATCGACAGCGTCAGGTGCCCCAGCGCCGCCGTCTCAAGCCGCGACGGGTACGAGAAGGTGACGTCGTGCAGGGCCAGCGCGGCCCCGCTGGCGGTGCGCGCGGGCAGGGCGACCGGCTTGGCCGGGTTCTGGATCGACGATTGCACCGACAGCAGTTCGAGCAGGCGTTCGGTGGCGCCGGCGGCGCGCTGGGCTTCGCCCATCACTTCCGACAGCGCGCCGATCGAGCCGGCCACGATCGAGGCGTACAAAATGAACTGGCCAAGGTCGCCGCCGGTCATGCTTCCTTCCAGTACGGCGTGCGCGCCCAGCCACAGCACGAAGACGATGGTGCCGAATACCAGCACGATGGCGAGCATGGTCAGCAGCGCGCGCGCGCGAATGCGCCGCATCGCGGTCGCAAAAGCGCCTTCCACCGACTTGCCGAAGCGCGCCGATTCGATTTTTTCGTGCGTGAAGGCTTGCACGGTCGGCATGGCGTTGAGGATTTCGCCGGCCATGGCGGAGGCGTCGGCGATGCGGTCTTGCGAGTCGCGCGAGAGCTTGCGCACGCGCCGCCCGAACAGCACGATCGGCACGATCACCGCCACCAGCAGCGCCAGGATGATGGAGGAGAGCTTGACGCTGGTTATGAACAGCATCACCAGGCCGCCCAGAAACAGCAGCACATTACGCAGCGCCATCGAGATGCTGGTGCCGACCACCGCCTGGATCAGGGTGGTGTCGGTGGTGATGCGCGAGAGGACTTCGCCGGTTTGCGTGGTTTCGAAAAACTCGGGGCTCTGGTCCACCACGTGCTTGTAGACGGCGCTGCGGATGTCGGCGGTGACCCGCTCGCCCAGCCAGCTGACGGTGAAAAAGCGCGCGGCGGTGGCCACGGCCAGCAGCGAGGCGACGCCGAACAGGGCAAGAAAGGTGGCGTCGACATGGCGGATGCTCTTGGCCCCGGCCGAGGCGCCGAAACCAAGGTCGATCATCTGCTTGAAGGCGGCCGGAATCGCCAGCGTGGCGCCAGCGGCGACCACCAGCGCGATGCCGGCCATCAGGAACTGGCGGCGGTACGGCCGCAGGAACGGGAACAGGCCCTTGAAGGCGGCGAGACTTCCTTTGCGGTTGGTGTCGGACGCGTTGGTGCTGGAACTGCTGCTTGGGGCGCTGCTGGTGGAGCTGTTGGTCATTGTGTCAGTGCTTCAGTGTTCGTTTTTTAAAATTTCATCGCACGGTCGTAACCGGTCATTTCAAGGTAACCATGGCCGGCCTGCGCTCCGTCGCGCTTGATCGTCACCGCGCCTTCCCAGTACACGGCACCGGTCGAACGCCGCGAATCGAGCTCCTGGTCCGGCTGCAGGGGAGTGATCTGCCATTGCGTGGCGCCGGTGGCGATGGTCGTCGCCACCGGGTAGACGGCCTTCGTGCGCGGCGATGTCCAGTGGACCTGCGGCGTAAATACCACGTCGTCGGGGGCGTATTGGGTCACTTTGCCGGCCGCATCGCGCAGCGTCGCGTGCGCCCATAGTTTACCACCTTGTTTGCCGCGGATCTGGAAAGCCATCAGCGCCGAGCCGTCATCGAGGTTGGCGCCGACCCAATTCCAGCCCTGGGTATCGGGCGGCAGCGCTTCGCTCGACCATTCGTGATCGAGCCAGGCGCGCCCTTCGACCGTGCGCGCGGCCCCGTTGCCGGCGGCGGCGCTGCCGCTGACCTTCAGTTGCGGCTCGCTGTAGTAGTAGCTCGCATGCCGGCCTTGCGCGCTCTTGCGCGAGTAGCCGTTCTGGCCTTGCGGCAGAACCGGCTGGGTCGGCGCCAAGGTCAGGTTCAGGTTCAGCTTCGGCGAGACGATGGTGACCTGGTAGGCGCCGTCGGCCCCGCGCACCATGCGCCAGTCGTCCAGTTTGATGTCGGTGGTGCCGGTTTTGGCGTACGCCAGGCCGAAACCTTCGCGCACGGTGCGCTGGTCGTGCGCCAGCTTGCCGAGCGCCGGGTCGGACAGCGCGGCGTGCCCGATCACCAGTTGCGTGGGCGCGAACGCGCTTGGATTGGCGCGGTCATGCCCGGTGGCGCGCCTGAAAAAGGTGACCTGGAAACCGAGCGGCTTGCCGTCGGCGCCAGTGAGCCAGCCCGTGACGTACCACCATTCGGTGAGGTAGTCGGGATGGGCGCCGTAGTCCGCCGGGAACGACAGCGCTTTGCCGGGCGCGACCGTGCCGAACACCGGCGGCGCGGCGTGCCCGGCTTGCGCCCCTGCCAGCAACAGCGCAAAAATGAATCTGAATCTGAATCCGAATCGTTTCACCAGTCCTCCCTGACTGCTCGAATAGGTCCGCCCGAGAGCGCATAGCGCCCCGACACCAGCGCCGTGACGACCGACGCGGTCAACAGCACGGCGGCCACGCCGGCCACCAGCGGCCAGGGCACGTGCAGCTGCATCGACCAGTGGAAGGACTGCGGGTTGACCACGTAGACCAGGATGGTGCTGATGATGAGGCCGAGGACGAAGCCGCAGGCCACGCCCAGCGCGGTCAGGGCGCCGCCTTCGAGCGCGAGGATGCGCAGGATCTGGCCGCGCGTCACGCCCACGTGGCGCAGCATGCCGAATTCCTTGGCGCGCGCCAGGGTCTGGGCCGAGAAGGTCGCCGCCACCCCGGCCAGGCCGATGGCGATGGCGATCGCTTCGAGTACGTAGGTGACGGCGAAGCTGCGGTCGAAAATGCTCATGCTGAGCGCGCGGATGTCGCCCGGTTTGGCGAAATAGAGCGTGCGGCCGAAGGGCAGGGCGCGTACCTGCTGTTCCATCTGGTCGGCCGTGACGCCCTGCTTGGCCCACATGGCGGAGTCGTTTACTTGCGTGTCGCCGGTGAGACGCCGGTAGTCCGGCAGGCGCATTTGCACCGAGCCGGCTTGGGTTGCGTAGTCGCGCCACACGCCGGCCACAAAAAAGTCGCGCAGCCGGCCGCCGAGCGGCATGCGCAGCGTACCCCCGGCGCGCACGCCGTACAGGTCGACCATCGCTTCCGACACCCAGACCGGCACCGCGCCGGCCGGCGCCGGCACCGTTGCGCCGCGCAGCAGGAGCATGCGGCCAGGGTCGGCCGTGTCGATGTTGCGCGCCATGAGCAGCACGTCGGGCCGCGCCGGCTCGAGCGAGATCTGGCGCGAACGCATGAAATCGACCCGCGCCGCGCCCGGCAGGGCGGTCAGCGCGGCCTGCTCCGGGGGACCGAGCCCGCCGGCGCTGCCGCCGCTGGCGATGCGCACATACAGGTCGGCCGGCAGCAGTTGCACCAGCCAGTCGTCGAGCGAGACGCGAAAGCTCGATACCATGATCGCCATCGCCACCATCAGGCTGAAACTCGACAGCACGCCGCCCAGCGCAATGGCGGCCTGGCCGGAGGCGTTGGCCAGGCGCGCCATGGTCAGCGCGAGCACCGGATGGCGCGCGTTGCGGCGCATCGATACGCGGTTGACCAGCCCGAACAGCGAGGCGGCCAGGCGCGGCATCAGGCCGATCCCGCCGATCAGCAGCAGACCGATGGCGGCGTAGCCGAACAGCGGCAATTCGAATACCGGCGGCGCGAACGCCAGCGCGCATGCCGCAACGATGCACAGCGCCGATGGCCAGACGCGCGCCAGGCGCGCCAGCGCGACTTCGTCGGTGCCGGACTTGAGCGCCACGGCCAGTACCGCGCGCGAGGCTTCCCAGGCGGGCGCCAGGCAGCCAAGCAAGGCCACGCCCAGGCCCAGGGTGAAGAAGACCACGGCCGCCACCGGCGTGAAGTGGACCGCCGGGCGCGCGCCGGCAAAGTAGCCGGCCCCCAGGTCGCCGCCGAAAAAATGCAGCGCGGTGGCCGCCAGCGCGTAGCCGGCGCCGATGCCGAGCAGGGCGCCGAGCACGCCCAGACTGGCGCCTTCGAGCATCACCTGGCGCAGCAGCTGGCCGCGTTCGACGCCGAGCACGCGCAGCAGCGCGAACTGGCTGCGGCGCCGGATCACCGACAGCGCCTGGGTCGAAAACACCAGGAAGGCGCCGGTAAACAAGGCCACCAGCGCCAGCACCGTGAGGTTGACGCGGTAGGCCCGGCTCATGCCCTGGTTGCGGCTTTCGGCGTCTTCGTCATTCGGCTGGCCGACGTTGAAGCGTCCCGGAAAATCGCGTTCGAGTTCCCGCGCCAGCTCGCGCGCAAAGCCGGCGCGGTCGACGCCGTCGCGCAGGCGCAGGTCGATCCGGGTGAGCGTGCCGATTTTGTCGAAGCGCCATTGGGCCGCGCCGATGTCCATCACGCCGATGCGCTGGCCGGGGCGCGCTTGTTGCAGGCCGCCGGCCACGCGCAGGGAAAAGTCGCGCGTGCCCGAGCGCAGTTGCACGGCGCCGCCGCGCTGCGTCTTGAGCCAGCTCATGGCCGCCGGCGACAGGAACACGGCGTCGTCGGCCATCATGTCGAGCATGTTTTCGCCGTCGGTGGCGGCCAGCAGGCCGGGTGAGACAAAACCGGCGCGAAAGGCGTCCAGGCCGATGATTTTCAGGTTGCCCTGCTCGCCCGGCACGCCGGCGTTGAGGGTCAGCACCGGGGAGGCCACCGCCACCGAGCGGTGCTGGGCCAGGCGCGGGTAAATCGCTTCGTCGAAGCCGGTGTCGCGCGCCGCGACCTGGATGTCGGCCTGGCCCGACAGGCTCTTGACCGCCGCCGAAAATTCATTGAAGGCGGACGCGTTGATCAGGTGGATGGCAAAGCCCATCGCCACGCCGACCGCGATCGCCGCCACCGCGAGCAGCGCGCGCACCGGGTGGGCGCGCCATTCGCCGAACAGGAGCCAGCGTGACAGTGTCTTCATCGGCTGCACGCCGCGTCCACCGCCCGCGCCATGACCTCGGCGTCGAGGTCGCGCTCGATCTTGCCTTGCCCGCCGACTTTGGCCGCTTCGGCGGCCAGGCGCTTGTGCTCTTTTTTCTGGCGTTGCTGCATGCGGGCGCAGTCCGACAGGCGCATGGCGGAGGCGCGGTTGATGCGGGTGGCCTCGTGCGCGGCCTGGGCCTGTTTGGCCTCGCTCCCGGTGCGTTCCGCCTGCAATTTCGCCAGCAGTGCCTTTTGTCGCTGCAAGCTGCGGGCGGCATCGGCTTCGGTGCCCGCCGCTTCCGGCGCGGTGGCCAGCTCGGTGGCGCGGCCGGCGCTGCAGGGCGCGCTGCTGTAGGTGATCTTGCCGCCGACGCTGCATTTGTAGATGCTGTCGGCATGGGCAGCGCCGCACAAGGCCAGCAGGCCCAGGATGGTCAGGTGTCGTAACATGATGTGGCTCCGGGTCAAAGGATTTTTCCAGGATTCATAATGCCGAGCGGGTCCAGCGCCGCTTTGACGGCACGCATCATGTTCAGTTCGACCTCCGGTTTATATCGCTTGAGCTCGTCTCTTTTGAGGGCGCCGATGCCGTGCTCGGCCGAAATCGAGCCGGCATGCGCGGCCACGCTGTCGTGGACGATGCGGTTGATCGCTTCCTGGTTGAGCAGGAAATCCTCATGCGCGGCGCCCGGTGGCGGCGCCACGTTGTAGTGCAGGTTGCCGTCGCCCACGTGGCCGAAACAGACCAGTTGGCAGCCGGGGTAGGCCGCCAGCACCAGGGCGTCGGTGCGGTCGATGAAGTCGGCGATGCGCGAGACCGGCAGGGCGATATCGTGCTTGATGTTCTTGCCGGCCGCCGCCTGCGCCAGCGGAATGTGTTCGCGTAATTGCCACAGGGCCAGCGACTGGCCGACCGAGGTGGCCACGACGGCGTCGTCGGCAATATCCCGGGCAATCGCGTCGGCGATGGTTTGTTCGAGCAGGCCGACCGCGTGCTGTTCCGATTCGCTGCTCGACAGTTCCAGCAGCACGTACTGGGGATGGCGCGTCACGAACGGCTGCGCCAGGCTTGGGAAATGCGTACCCACCAGGCGCAGGCAAAAGTCGGACATCAGCTCGAAGCCGGTCAGGCTGGCGCCGCAGCGGTCCTGGGCCAGGCGCAGCAGGTCGAGCGCCTGGCGTGGCGCGGCGATGGCCACCAGCGCCGTGATCGATGCTTTTGGCTGCGGAAAGAGGCGCAAGACCGCGCCGGTGATCACCCCAAGCGTGCCTTCGGCGCCGATGAACAGGTCGCGCAGGTCGTAGCCGGTATTGTCCTTGCGCAGGGCGCGCAGGCCGTTCCAGAGTTCGCCCTGGGGCGTGACGACTTCCAGCCCCAGGCAGAGCTCGCGTGTGTTGCCGTAGCGCAGCACGGCGGTGCCGCCGGCATTGGTCGACAGGTTGCCGCCGATGCTGCAACTGCCTTCGGCCGCGAGCGAGAGGGGAAACAGGCAACCCTCGGCGGCGGCCGCTTCCTGGATCGTTTGCAAGATGCAGCCGGCGTCGACCGTAATGGTGCGGTTGAGCGCATCGAGCGCGCGCACCCGGTTCAGGCGCGCCAGCGACAGTACCACGGCGCTGCCGCTCGCGTCCGGCACGCTGCCGAGCACCAGGCCGGTCTTGCCGCCCTGGGGCACCAGCGGCACGCGGTGCGCGGCGCAGGCTTGCACCAGTTGCGCCACCTGCTCCGGGTCGGCCGGGCGCAGCACCGCCAGCGCGCGCCCGGTGAAGCGTCCGCGCCAGTCGGTGAGGAAGGGCGCCGTGTCGGCCTCGCCGGTGAGCACGTGGGCGGCGCCGGCGATGGCGCAGCAGCGCTCGAGAAAGCCGGCGCCGGGGCGGGCTTCAGGCGATACCTTGGGCGCGCTCACTTGGTCGACTTGGTGGAGTTGACTTTCTCCAGCAATTCCTTGGCCATTTTCTTCGCGGCTTTTTTATACGGGCGCAGGTACAGCAGCGCGCAGGCGAAATAGATGAAGACGAGCGCGATTTCGCCCATCGCCATGAAGCGCGACACTTCCAGCTTGTCGCTCCAGGCGCGCACCACGCCTTCGGTGAAGTACAGCAAGATCACCATCGACGACCATTGCAGGGTATAAATGTCGCGCTTGATCACCCCGCCCAGTGGGATCAGCAGGGGCAAGACCTTGAGCGCGAGGATCCAGCTGCCGGGGCGCAATGGCGCGACCACGGTTTCCCAGGCCAGCAGCCAGGCGATCAGGATCACCAGGCTGCCGATGGCGCCGATGTGAAAGTACTTGGGTGGCTGCATTTAGTGAGCTCCCTGCCGCGGGCCGTGCAGGCGCGCGGCGGTTTCCGCCAGGCGCCGGCCCGTGGCCACCGCCAGGCGTTTTTCATCGTCGCTGACCGGCTTGTCGCCGTCCACGCCGGCCCAGTGGGTCGGGCCGTAAGGGGTGCCGCCGCTGGTGGTGGTCATCAGTTCGGGATTGCTGTAAGGCAGCCCCATGATCATCATGCCGTGGTGCAGCAGCGGGATCATCATCGACAGCAGGGTCGATTCCTGGCCGCCGTGCAGGCTGCCGGTGGACGTGAAGACGACCGCCGGCTTGCCCGCCAGGGTGCCGGCCAGCCATTCGGCCGCCGTGCCGTCCAGAAAATATTTGAGGCTGGCCGCCATGTTGCCGAAGCGCGTGGGCGAGCCCAGCGCCAGGCCGGCGCACTCGGCCAGGTCTTGCGCCTCCACGTACGGGGCGCCGGCCGCCGGAATGGCCGGCGCGGTCGCTTCGGCCACGCTGGAGACGGCGGGCACGGTGCGCAGGCGCGCATCGACCCCGGGCACGCTCTCGATGCCCTGGGCGATCAGTTCGGCCAGCTTGCGCGTGGCGCCATGGCGCGAGTAGTACAAAACGAGAATAATCGGATTGGTTTGGTTCATCGTTGGTATTATAGGGCGCTTTACAAGGTTACATCGGCGCAGCCGGCGCGTTTTTCACGCGTTTATCGAGATACATGCTTTCAAAAACAGTCCATTCGATTTCCCGGTCCACCAGCGAAATGATCAATACCAGCGTCGACATGGTACGCGGCCTGACCTGGAGCGAAGCGCGCGACCTGCTGCGCTTCGCCCGGCGCCGCCTGAACGAAGAGAAATTGCCGCAGGTGGCAGGCAGCCTCACGTTCACCAGCACCCTCGCGCTGGTGCCGCTGCTGACCATCGTGCTGGCCATTTTCACGACTTTTCCGGTATTTAGCAATTTCCGGGTTGCACTGGAAGCGTATTTTGTCCAGACCCTGATGCCCAAGGCCATCGCCAACACCATCACCGGCAACCTGACCCAGTTCGCCAGCAAGGCCAAGAGCCTGTCGGCGGTCGGCGCGGTCGCGCTGGTGTTCACCTCGGCGGCGATGATGAACATGATCGAGCGCGCCTTCAACCAGATCTGGCGCGTGCGCGAAGTGCGCCCGATCGCCCAGCGCGTGACGATTTACTGGGCGCTGGTCACGCTCGGGCCGTTGCTGTTCGGCCTGTCGCTGACGGCCACCTCGCAACTGTTCAGGGCCACCAGCGCGCTGACCAGCGCTTCGCCGTTCTTCAGTGCCCTGTTTTACACGGCCGCCTCGGTCGGGCTGACCACCGGCGCCTACACGCTGTTATATATGACGGTGCCGAACCGCTTCGTCGACTGGCGCGACGCCGTCTGGGGCGGCCTGGTGGCGGCGGTCGCCTTCGAGGTCGCCAAGCGCCTGTTCGCCATGTTCGTCAGCCAGTTTCCGACCTACGCGATCATCTACGGGGCGCTGGCGGCGCTGCCGCTGTTCTTGCTGTGGATTTACCTGTCGTGGATGATTACCCTGGTCGGCGCGATCATCACGGCGGCGCTGCCGGTCGTCAAGTACGAGCGCTGGTGGTACGAGCCGGCGCCGGGCGGGGAGTTCGTCGACGCCATGTCGATCCTGAAAGTCTTGTACGGACGGGCCCAGTTGAGCGACACGGCGCTGGTGTCGAGCGCGGCGATACGCGCCCACACCCGCATCGGCTACGATGAAATGACCACCTTGCTCGAACAGATGCTGGCCGTCGGCTGGGTCGGCCGGGTGCAGGCCAATGTGACCACCCGTTCGCGCTGGGGCAAGCGCGCCATCGAAAGCGCCGAGAACTGGGTGTTGCTGGTCAATGTGGACAAGCTCAAACTGTCGGAAGTGTACCGCCTGTTCGTGTTCGGGCGCACGGCGATCGACGCGGCCGTGGCCATCGATGTCGATAAAGAATACGAGCTCGACAAGAACTCACCGCTGACGCTCGACGGCAGCGCGCTGGCGCGCCAGGTCGAGGTGGCGGTCGAGGAAGGCTTGAACCAGACCCTGGCGCAGCATTTTGCGGCGCCGCGCTTGCCGGCGGCGCGGGCGTGAACCCGGCGCGCGCCTGGCTTACCTCTTAGCAGCCCTGGCGTCGGCCGCTTGCAGCCGTTCGGCCATGACCTTGCCGAAGCGATCGGCAACTTGGTCAATGCCGGCCTCGGTGCGGGCGCGCAGGAATTCGGTGCAGTCGTTTTTCAGTTGCGGACCGATCGCGTCCTGATGCTTGCCAAGCGGAGAATTTTTCATCGCCATAAGCGTACGCACCTCGTCCTGATCGAATTGTTTCTCGTATCGTTTCCAGACAAGCGCCGGCGCTTCGCCCGTGCGCTGTGCCTCGTTCGATGCCTGCATGCCGACTGCGACGGTCTTTTTGAACGCCTTGCTGCGGTAAAACGCGGTCAATTCCCGAATCTGGCCCGCGCTGTCGTATTTCGGGTAGACGGTCATGATCATCTCGGCCACCAGGGCCTTGGCGTCGAGCTGGCGGTGCTGCTCCGCGATGTCGGCCGCCATGGCGGGGGCCAGTTCCTTGATGATCTGTTCAATTTGCGCCCGCCGCGCGGCCGTCATGCCCGGCTGCGCGTCGATGGCGCGTATCGCGCCGTCGGCGATCTGCTGCGCGCCATGTTGTGCGCCGGCTTAGGTCATGGCAGGCCAGAGCTGGTCGATGCGCTGGGTGTCGACGAACGCCTGCAGCGCCTGCTTCATGTCAGGGGACGGTTCGGCCGATTGTGCGGGCTGGCTCGCGAAACCGATGGCCAGGGCGAGAAAAAGAAGATATTTATACAAGATGGGCGCGATTTTCTTGGTGGGTAAATTGGCAACAGCCGTCGCAAGCGCGTCGGGGCAGGAATGTCAGCGTGATTGTGCCAGGTTGGTGATACATTTATCTGTGGAACGCTTCTGGCCGCACCTCCGATATTTTCACGGCGAGGTGGGCCCTGGCAGCATCTGCGTGCGCAACTCTTTCGCTGTGCGGGGAACTTGTCGCCGTTCGGTCGCTCTAACAGTGGCTTGTCATTGAATATGCACGCCAAAGTGATTCAAGCGCCATGCGATAATCGGTTTCATACCGTATTACCTGATTTTTGGAGTCTGCCATGTCCGACCTCACAGCAATGGCGCTTGAACTTGATCGGGAAACCCATCGTCGCCTGAATCGCTTGGCTCAATCACGCCGAGTGACGCCGCGCCTAATCATGAACGAAGCCATTGCACAGTATCTTGAACGCGAGGAAAAGCGCGAAGTATCCCGGCAGGAAACCCTTGATGCATGGAACGAGTATCAGGCAAGTGGGTTGCATGTGACTGGCGAAGAGGTAATAGCATGGCTTGAGACGTGGGGCGAAGAAACCGAGCTGCCTGCTCCCGAGTGCCACAAGTGACAATATTTGCACATATCGTCAGGCCCAAAAAACTGTTCCGAGCGCTCTTATGCCGCAGGTACGCTTTTCAAGAAGAGCGCTTATCGACCTGAAAAGGTTGCGTGAATTCCTTCGGCCGCAAAGCCAGGCGGCCGCCAAGCGCGCCACCGAAGCGATCGTCAATGCCATCGGGGTACTGAAACAGCATCCGGGCATTGGGCGTCCGATAAGCGACATGCCGGATGGTTACCATGAGTTACTGATTTCTTTCGGCAATACGGGCTACATCGCCCGCTATCGATACAGTAAAGATGAGGTGACGATTTTGTCGGTGAGCCATCAGAAGGAAGCTCCGCCATAAGGACGAATCGTTGGGCGCCTACCAGCTCAGCTTACCCGTCAGCATCTGCCAGTACATCACCCAATCGCCCATGAATGAATACAGCGGCCGCGCAAACGAAGCCGGCCGGTTCTTTTCGTAGAAAAAATGCCCGATCCAGGCGCCGCCATAGCCCGACACCAGCGCCGCCGCAATCCACCAGGCATTCATGCTCACCACGGACTGCGCCAGCGCCGCCAGCGCCGACGTGCTGCCGAAAAAATGCGCCCGCCGGCACAGCAGGTTCGCATGCTGGCTCAGGTAGTAAGGATAGAACTCGGCAAAGCTGGCGTGGCGGGTCGACATGCGGCACTCCTGGCGTGATCTACACGGGCGCGGGCGCGGTGGCGAACCCGAACAGCGCGTCCAGCACGGCGTCCGGCTGCTCGGCCATCAGCTGGTGCCCGGCATCGACCTGGACGACCTTGCCATGCTTGATGGCCGACGTCAGCACCTTGGTCGAGCGCGGCGGCGTCATCATGTCCTTGCTGCCGAAAATGAACAGGGTGGGGCAGCTCACCGCTTCTGCCGCGACCTGGCCGTTGGCATACGCATTGCAGGCGTAAAAATCGGTGTAGAACAGCTGGTCCGGATTGATGGCCGACATGCGCTGCATCAGCCGGCGCGCGCCGCCCATCGTGTAAAACCCCGGTCCCGGGCACGACGGTTTTTGCGCCATCGACGAGTGCGAGAAGATATTGACCATGTCGATCGCGGCCTGCTCGTTGTTCTTGGCCGTATCGAGCAGCGCGTCGGACACCTTCATCGGATAGGTGGTGCCCAGGAGCGCCAGGTGCGTGACCCGGCGCGGCGCCTGGAACGCCGCTTCGAGCGCGATCAGGGAGCCCATGCTGTGGCCGGCCAACATGGCGCGTTCGACACCGGCGGCGCCCAGCACCGCCAGCAGCCAGGCGGCCATCTCTTCGACGCTGTGCAGGGCCGCGCCCTTGCTGCGCCCGTGGCCGGGCAGATCGACCGCCAGCACGTTGAAACCATGGTGCGCAAAATAGCGCGACTGCAAAGCCCACACCGAATGGTCGTTCTGGGCGCCGTGGATGAAGACGATGGTCGGATGAAGCGCGTTGAAGGCTTTGCCGCCGGTGTAGCAGTAGGCGTCAACGCCGGGCATGGTATACATCATGTCAGGCTCCCTTCTGCGACAGTTTCAGGCCGCGCGCCAGGTCGTCGATCAGGTCGTCCACGTTTTCCAGGCCGATCGACAGGCGCATGGTGCCTTCCTTGATGCCGGACGCGGCCAACTGTTCGGTCGGCACGCGGAAGTGGGTGGTGGGCGCCGGATGAATCACCAGCGACTTGGCGTCACCCACGTTGGCCAGGTGCGAGAAGATCTTGAGCGCGTCGACAAAGCGCCGGCCGGCGGCGCGGTCGCCCTTGAGGCTGAACGAGAACACCGCGCCGCAACCCTTGGGCAGCAGCCGCTTGGCCAGCGCGTAGTCGGGATGCGACGCCAGTTCCGGATACGACACCGATTCGACCGCGGGGTTCGACAGCAGGAATTCGACCACCTTGCGCGTGTTGGCCACGTGGCGGTCCATGCGCAGGCTGAGCGTTTCGATGCCCTGCAGGACCGCGAACGCGTTGTGGGGGCTCATCACCGCGCCGAAATCGCGCAGGCCTTCGCGCCGCGCGCGCAGCGAAAACGGCGCCACGGTCGACTCCTCGGCGAACACCATGCCGTGGAAGCCTTCGTACGGCTCGCACAATTCGGCGAAGCGCCCGGTCTTGTCGTAGGCGGCCTGCCAGTCGAAGGTGCCGCCGTCGACCAGCAAGCCGCCGATGGCGGTGCCGTGCCCGCACAGGAACTTGGTGGCCGAGTGGAAGACCAGGTCGGCGCCGTGGTCGAACGGGCGCAGCAAATACGGCGTGGTGAAGGTCGAATCCATCATCAACGGCAGGTGATGGTCGTGCGCGATGGCCGAGACGGCGGCGATATCGAGCACGTCGAGCCCCGGATTGCCCAGCGTTTCGGCGAACAGCACCTTGGTGTTGGGACGGATCGCATCGCGCCAGGCGTCAAGGTCGCGCGGGTCGACGAAGGTGGTGTCGATGCCGAAGCGCTTGAGGGTGTAGGCCAGCAGGTTCTGCGAGCCGCCGTACAGCGCGCGCGAGGCGACGATGTGCGAGCCGGCGCCGGCGATGGTCACCAGGCCGAGGTGCATCGCGGCCTGGCCGCTGGCGGTGGCAATGCCGGCCACGCCGCCTTCGAGCGCGGCGATGCGCTCTTCCAGCACGGCGTTGGTGGGGTTCGAGATGCGCGAGTACACATGGCCGGCGCGCTCCATATTGAACAGCGAGGCCGCGTGGTCCGAGTCCTTGAACGCGAACGAGGAGGTGAAATACACGGGGGTGGCGCGCGCGCCGGTGGCCGGGTCGGGCGCGGCGCCGGCGTGCAGCGAGAGGGTATCGAAGCCGGGGTATTGAGGTCCGCTCATGGTGCGCTCATCTCATGGAAAAAGGATGGGCCGAATCGTAGCACGCATGCGTTGCACAAAAGCGTGGTTTGCTCGTTAAAATGGTGCAAATGCCAATCGGGCGCTGTCGCCAGTGCCATGATCCATCGCAATGCTGGATTTTTTGCCAAGCTTACGCTACAGTCGGAGCTAGGGCTTATAAAAGACATCCCCTGGGGACCTCGAAAAACCGTAGCGAGCGGTGCAAGTTTCGTCCGAGAAGCGCAGCCGTACGAAGGTACGGTGAGCATCGCAGGGCGAAAATTGCGACGCGCAGTAGGTTTTTCGAGGCGCCCCTTATAACCTCACCAGATCAGGCGGCCACCATGAAAGTCTCAGAAATCCTTCAAGTGAAGGGCAACATCCTCTATACCGCAACGCCCGAGATGCTGCTCGTCGATGCCGTCAACACCATGGCCGAAAAGGACATCGGTTCGCTGGTGGTCATGGAGTTCGGCGACCTGGTCGGCATGCTGACGTTCCGCGAAGTGATCAAGGTGCTGCACAAGAATAACGGCGCGGTCGGCGCGGGCACGGTGCGCAAGCACATGGACGACCATCCGATCACCGTCACGCCGGACACCGAAGTGAACGAAGTGCGCCGCATGATGCTCGAAAAGCATGCGCGCTACCTGCCGGTGATGAACGCCAAGACCCTGCTCGGCGTCATTTCGTTCTACGACGTCGCGCGCGCGGTGCTGGAAGCGCAAAGCTTCGAGAACCGCATGCTCAAGGCCTACATCCGCGACTGGCCGGCCGAAACCGCACAGGAAGACTGATTTGACCTTCGCCCCGGGCGCGACGCGCCGCTTCAAGCAGGTGGACGTGTTCACCAGCGTCGCCTTCAAGGGCAATCCCCTGGCCGTCGTGCTCGATGCCGACGGCTTGTCCGACGCCGACATGCAAGCGATGGCGCGCTGGACCAACCTGTCCGAGACCACCTTCGTGCTGACGCCGCGCGATGCGCAGGCCGACTACCGCGTGCGTATTTTTTCTCCCGATACCGAGTTTCCGTTCGCCGGCCATCCCACGCTGGGCACGGCGCACGCCTTGCTGGAAGCGGGCCTGGTCCCGCGCCGCGCCGGCACGCTGGTGCAGGAGTGCGGCGTGGGGCTGGTGCCGATCGAGGTCGGCGCCGGTGGCATGCTGGCGTTTCGCGCGCCGCCGGCCAGCCTGGCGCCGCTGGCACTCCAGTACCAGCCATTGCTGGCGCGCGTCTTGCCCGACACTGAACTCGACGCGCACTGTACGCCGCTGATCGCCACCATGGGCATTGCCTGGCTGGTGGTGCGCCTGGCGAGCGCGCAAGCCTGTCTTGATGCGCGCGTCGACGGCGCCGCGCTGCAGGAACTGACGCGCCTCGGCGTCACCGGCATTGCGATCTACGGCCCGCATGACGCCGACGGGCCGGCCGATTACGAGGTCAGGGTGCTGTTTACCAAGCGCGGTTCGCTGGTCGAAGACCCCGTCACCGGCAGCGCCAATGCCTGCATCGCCCGCGTGCTGCAGGCGCAGGATTTTCCCGATGGGGGCGAGACCAGCCGCGCTTACAGTGCGCGCCAGGGAACCTGCCTGCAATGCGACGGCCGCATCGCGGTCACCTATGTCGATGGGCAGCCGTGGATCGGCGGCCAGTCGGTCACGCTGGTCGATGGCCTGGTGCGCATCTGAGATGTGGCGTCGCTACGCATGCCTGATCGTCGCAGCCAGTGTGGCCGGCGCCGCGACGGCGTCGGCGACGAGCCCGGACGCACCTTGCGGCAAACATGATGCCGGGGCGGCCGGCAAAGTGGCATTGCCGGCGATGAGCATCAAGACGGTGCTGTATGGGGTGGCGGTGTCGGGCCGCTTACTCAAAGTCGACCTCAATGGCGGTAAGACGACCATCCTGTCCGACCACGGTTTCGAATCGATGCCCTCCTTGCGCGCCTCGGCCGACGGCAGATGGCTCAGTTATAGCGGCGTGCTCAAAACGGGTAACAAGACGCAGTACTGGCTTTACGACCGGCGTCGTCATTCAGAACAGCTGGTGTATGAACACCCCGCATGGGGTGGCGGCATTCCCGCATTTTCGCCGGACAGCCGCTACCTCGCCATCGGCGCCGCTGACGACAGCCGCTGGGGCGGCGCCAGCGGCGATGGCCTGTTCCTGTTCGATACCCAAACGTCGCGCTTGTTACCCGTCAAACTGCCACCAGGAATATCCGGGCGGCAGGCATGGCCATCGACCAGCTGGTCGCGCGACGGCACGCTGCTATTGCTCGGGCGCGGGTTGTTGCCTGATGCCCGTTTCAGCTATGTTGGCTATCATCCCGCGAGTGCGAGAAGCAGCATGCTGTCGGGCCATTACGATGCGCAGGAACATCGTCATAAGTTCAAGCGTGGTAACAAGACCATACCCGCCGCCGATGAAGGCGTGCCGCGATCTGACATCGCGCACGAATCGGGCTGGTCGCCGGGCAGGCAGTGGCACGCCTACTTCGACCAGCGACAGGATAGCCGTCCGTATCAGCTGCTTGTTGCAGACAAAGCCGGCGCGATCAGGCCGGTCGCTGTTGGCGGCTATTCCCAATGCGAAGGCGACACGCTCAACATCATTGGCTGGTTTGACGAGCGCCATCTGTTGTACCGAAGCGGCATGACGACGTACCGGATCTTCGACGCGGAAACGGGGAACACGGCGGATCTTCCGGGCGAAGACGACATGCTGCTGTCGTTCACGTGGTAGAGCAGTGCCGGCCTGTCCCGGTCCGTGAGCGCTCCCCATGAACGCATACGCGCGCGTCTACGATCTGCCCGCCGTGCCCAATGCACTGCGCGCCTGCGCCCTCGGCGCCATCGCACTGCCTGTCGCTGGCGCCGAGGCGCCGGCGTACTGGTATGGCTTCCGCCCGCGCTCATCCCGCTCTGGAGCGAGCCGTCAGGCCCGTCGTGCCATGGCTATTGGAAGCACTGGTTCATCGAGCGTGAACCGACGTATGTAAGGATGTATGTCGAGTGGCCCACCGCCCTGGAGCTTGCCCGCACGCCCGCCCAGCTGTTCGCGCTGGTGGTCATCAGGGCGATAGTGGAAAGCGACGCGGTGACGCCGCAACTGGCGGCGTTCGCCACGGCGATCGGCATTGGCAACCTTGACCAGATCGACGCGGTGTCGCTCGACACCGGCGACGATGCGCCGTTGGCGTGCTGTTCCGGCCCGGCCACGACCATGTACAGCGGGAGCTTTCCGCTTCTATGTTAATGCGGACGCATTAGGCCGTAAAGAAATTTTGGGGGAGCACCGATGATTGTTACACAGGAAGTACATCGAGATAGATATGGGTTGGTCATAGTGGAAATCGGCCCTAATTTTGCAAAAGTGTTTTGCGAGGTTAAAACTATTACTGGTAAAACAACAATGGAAGTTTCGATATTGCTTAAATCGAGACGGCCAACTGTGCTTATTGCGAGCAAGCGAGAGCTGGGCATGCTTTCGATTAAATTGACAAAGGTTGGCGCTAAGGTTGACTTTGAGTTGATGGATTAATGCCGCCAATTGCAACGGGCAAGACGGGTTCATTTAAGGCGGCGTGCATTCGGCAATTCATTCGGAAAAACCTCATGACCAACCACCAAAAATTGCGTCGCCTTGGCTGCAACCATCCGCTTGGCGATACAGCAGGCGAACTGGATCGGGAAGCCGAATGCCAGTTTCCTGCTCAAATGAATCGATTTGCGCTGCGCTTGCCGGTTCGCTCAATCGCTTCGACAAGTCGGGATGAAGCGCTTCAACAGCACGCCGAGCTTCTCCGAATGCATGCTCCACACTTGCCACGATCTGTCTCCCGGTTGCGGTGTGTTATCGGCGCCATGCCGATGCTGTTACAAATTTTAGCGTGGCGTCTGAACGCGGATAAATACATCCCGGTCCAGCCCAAACCTGACATCCTCAGTCCAGCGCCGTCGCCGTTTTCTCGCCAAAGGTCCTGCGCCAATCCCTGGGGCTGACCTGAAACCGTTTTTTGAAGTGCTGCCGCAACGAGATCGGCGTCTGGAACCCCGCAAGACCGGCAATTTTCTCGACTGACAGCGATGTCGTTTCCAGCAGGTCGCGCGCGCGCTGCAAGCGCTCGTTCACCAGCCAGTCGACCAGCGTCATGCCGGTCGCCTTGATGAAGTGACGGGTGAACGTGCGCCGGCTCATCGACGTTCGCGCGGCCAGGTCATCGATACTGTGCGCGATGGCCAGATGTTCCCGCAAATAGTCGAGAAGGCGATTGACCTGGGCGTCCTGCGTCGAGACGGCCATCGGTTGCTCGATGAACTGCGCTTGTCCGCCTTCGCGGTGCGGCGGGATGACCATGGTGCGCGCAACCTTGTTGGCGATTTTGGACCCGTAATATTCGCGCACGATGTACAGGCAACAATCGAGCCCGGCGCCCGTGCCGGCCGAGGTGATCAGCTTATCCTCCTCGACATACAGCGCATTCATATCGAGCCGCACGCGCGGAAAACGGGCGCTGAAATCCTTTTCGGCCATCCAGTGCGTCGAGGCGCTTTTGCCGTCGAGCAGGCCGGTATAGGCGAGCGCGTAAGCTCCGTAGCATAGTCCGACGACGTGGGCGCCCCTGGCGTGGGCGCGCGCCATCGCCGCGACCAGATCCGGCTCGGGAGGCATGTCCAAGTCGTCCCAGCCCGGCACCACCACGATGTCGGCCGTTTCAACGAGTTCCAGTCCGCCATCGGGATGCATGGTCAACGCACGTTCCGCCGTCAGGGGCCGCGCTCCCGAGGAGACGATCTTCAGGTCGAACAGCCGCCCTTCGGGCAACTCCGCGTTGAAGATCAGGTACGGCACCGCGAAATGGAAGGGGCTGAAGTTGGGATAGACGATCAGGGCGACGACGGGCGTTGTTGTTGTCATGAGGAGCGGAAAAGTGGCATATGGCCCGATCGTGTCGTTAAATGGCTTGCGGGTCAATTTTATACGGAAGGCGATGCGCCCACAATACTGCTACCGAACACAAATCAATGGAGTAGCAAAATGCAACGAGTAAAAACCCTGCTGATCGCCCTCACCCTGGCCCTCGGCACGGTGGGCGCCGGCGCCCACGCAGCGACCCCTGGCGCCGCAGCAGCGAGCGCGCCAACGGTGCAGATCCAGCAAATCCGCAACGCGACGGCCCGGATCAGCTATGCCGGCAAGACTTTCGTGATCGACCCGTTCCTGGCGAAGAAGGGTAGCTATCCGGGTTTTGCGGGAACGTTCCACAGCGAGCTGCGCAACCCGACGGTCGAACTGCCGATCCCGGCGAAAGACGTCATGCAGGGCGTCGACGCGGTGCTGGTCACCCATACTCACCTCGACCATTGGGACGGCGGCGCGCACCAGTTCATCCCGAAAGCGATGCCGCTGTTCGTGCAGCATGAAGCTGACGCAAAACTGATTCGCGGGCAGGGTTTCACGGACGTGCGCATCCTCGGAGAAAACACCGTGTTCGAAGGCGTGCAGCTGGCCAAGGCGGGCGGCCAGCACGGCACCGACGCCATGTACGCCACCAAACCGCTGGCCGAGGCGCTCGGCGAGTCGATGGGCATCGTCTTTCGTGCCCCTGGCGCCAAAACCGTCTACGTCGTCGGCGACACCGTATGGCGTTCCGAAGTCGACCAGACGCTGGAGAAATTCAAACCCGATGTCATCATCCTCAACGCCGGCGACGCCCGCATGGCCGGCTACACCGGATCGATCATCATGGGCAAGGACGATGTGCTGCACGCCTACCAGGCAATGCCGAACGCGACGATTATTGCGGTGCATATGGATGCAATCAACCATATGACCCTGAGCCGCAAGGAACTCAGGGATCACGTCAAGCAACATGGTATCGGGGACCGCGTGCGCATTCCGTCCGATGGTGAGATCGTCAAGTTCTGACGGACTGGCGCCGCCGACAGCGGGGCGCTCACGCCGGGTCGTTCGACTCCGCCAGCGCCGCATGCGCTGGCGTCAACTGGTCGCTTGAACTGATCAGGGTGGCGCGCCCGGTATCGATCATCGCCTGCGCGCCGAGGTGCAGCTTTTCGATCAGTTCGGCGTTGTCGCCGCCCGGCGTGGGCCGCAGCGCGCTCCAGCCGTTGCGGCCATTGGCCTTGATCCAGTACAGCGCCGCATCGGCCAGTTCGACCAGGTGCTCCCAGCTCACACGCTTGGAGTCGTCGAGGTACAAGCCGCTTTCGGCCAGCCCCACGGAGCAGGTCAGCGCGACCGTGATGCCGTCGCCCAGGTCGAATACCGCGCTGGCCACCGCGCGCCGGATGCGTTCTCCCAGCACCGGCACGAACTGGCGCGTGCTGGGCCGGCACACCAGCAAGAATTCTTCCCCGCCCCAGCGCACGATGTAGTCGCCCACCCGCACCTGGGCGCGCAGCACGTCGGACACCTGCTGCAGCACGCGGTCGCCCGCGCGGTGGCCGTAGGTGTCGTTGATGCGCTTGAAGTGGTCGATGTCGACCAGCGCAAACAGCAGCGTGTTGTCGCCCGCGCCGGTGCGCTTGTTCTCGCGTTCGTAAAACGCCAGGTCGGCCGGAATCTGGTTGCTCAGGTAGCGCCGGTTGTGCAAACCGGTCAGCGGGTCGGTCTGGCTGGCCAGCTCCAGCGCGCGGTTGGCTACATGCAGCTGCTCGGTGCGCTCGGCCACTTGCAGTTCGAGCGCGGCGCGCTGTTTTTCGTGCGCGCGGCGCTGCCAGCGGTAGCCGCCGTACACGGTGCCGCACAACAGGGCCAGCAACAGGCCGTAGAACCAGCTCGTTTCGTAAAAGTGCGGGGCGATGGTGAAGTCGAGCCGCGCCGGCAGTTTGTTCCAGACGTCGGCATTGTTGATGGCCTTGACTTCGAAGGTGTACGAGCCGGCCGGCAGGTTGGTGTAGTTGACCGAGCGCGGCGCCCCGGCCGCCAGTTCGCGCCAGTCCTTGTCGTAGCCGTGCAGGCGGTAGCGCAGCACCACGCTGGCCGGGTCCTGGAAACTGAGGGCGGTAAATTCGAAGGCCATGTCGCGCGCATCTGCGCGCACCCGCATGCTGCCGGCCTGGCCCTGGTGGATGTCGCGCCAGGTGTCGAGCACGCGCACCCGCTCGATCACGGCCGTCGGCGCGGTCATGTTCTTGGTCAGGCCCATGGTGTCGAGCGTGACCACGCCGTCGCGGCTGGGCAGCCACAGCGTGCCGGCAGGGTCCATGAAACCCTTGGAGGTGCCGGCGCCGTTGCAGCAGTAACCCTGCTCGCCGCTGCGCCGGTCGCCGCGCTCGTTGAGGATCATCTCGGCATTGACGGTGCGCGACTGGCCGTTCTGCACCTGGCGCATGTCGGCCACCGGCACCCGCAGGATGCCGCGCAGCCCGGCCGACCAGAGGTAGCCGGCCGCGTCTTCGGTCAGGAAGAACGGCGCGTTCGGCGGCAAGCCTTCGGCGGCGGCGAACTTGTGCCAGCGGCGCCCGTTGAACAGGTACAGCTCCTCGGTCAGCGAGCCCAATACCAGCGAGCCGTCGCGCAGTTCGGTGATGGCGGTGATGTCCATGCCCGGTTGCAGGCCGCTGTCGAGGCCAATCTGTTCCATGCGCTCGCCGCGCAGTTCGTACAGCCCGTCCTGGGTGCTCACCAGCAGGCGCCCGTCTTTCAGTTCGCGCACCTGGCGCGCGCGCACGTCGTGCAAGCCCTCGTTCTTGCCGAACTTGGTGAGCGCGCCGCCGCCAAGGCGGAACACGCCCTCGCTGGTCGGGAACCAGACCACGCCTTTGCGGTCGCGCACGATGCCGTTGACCTGCGCGGTCGCCATCGGCGCGAACAGGGCCGGCGCTTCCAGTTTGCCGCCCTGCCACAGCACCAGCCCGCGCCGCGTGCCGATCCAGACCCGGTCGGCGTCGGCCAGCAGGTTGTAGGCGTGCGGATGGGGCAACTGGCTGCCGCTGAGCACCTGGCGGAAGCGCCCGTCGCTATGTACGCTCAGGCCATCGCTGGTGCCGACCCAGGTGCGCCCGTCCGGCGCGCGCGCCAGCGACCAGACGATCGGTTCGGTCAGCCCTTCGGCCGCCGCCAGGCGCCGGGTCGAGCCGTTCCACAGGCGCACCAGGCCCTGCCACTGGCTGCCCAGCCACAGGTTGCGCTCGCGGTCTTCGAACGCCGCCAGCACGCCCTTGAAGGCGGCCGGGTTCTTTTCGGGGATGATTTCGGTGGCCTTGCCATTGCGGATGCGCCCCATGCCGGCGTTGCTGGCCACCCACAGGTTGCGGTCGCCGTCCTGGTACAGCATGGTCGTGGGCGAGCTTTGCAGGAGCGGCTCGCCGGTGGCCGCGACCAGGTCCGCGCCGTCGCGCGTAAACAAGCCGACGCTGGTGCCAGCCCAGATTTTTCCTTGCGCTTCCGCCAGCCGGGTGACCACGCCCTGGCGCATCCCGGCCGGCAGGGGAATCAGTTCGGTTTCCTTGCCGCGGCTGTGGAAAATCCCGCCGGCGCCGCCGATATACACGCCGTCGGCGCTTTTCAGCAGGGCGGTGGCCGGGGCCGGGCTGCCCGCACGATGCACCAGCTTGCCGCCGTCGTAGTCGAACACGCCGCTGCTGGTGGCCACCACCAGCCGGCCCTGGTCCTCGATCATGGCGTGGATGTCGAGCACGGGAAACTGCAGCGGGTCGGCCGGCGCAATGGCGCGGAACACGCCATTCTCGACGACGGTCAATCCCTTGTAGGTGCCGACCCAGACGCGCCCGGCGCTGTCGGCCAGCAGGCTGCGGATCCATACGCCGGCCATGGCCGGCTGGTTTTCAGGCGAATAATTGGTGAAACGTACGCCGTCGAAGCGCGCCAGGCCGGCCTGGGTGGCGATCCAGATGTAGCCTTGCTGGTCCTGCGTGATCGCTTGCACGCTCACCTGCGGCAGGCCGCTCTGGATCGACCAGCTGGTGCGCACGAAATGGTGGAATGCCTTGTCGGGGTCGAGCGCCGCCGCCGGGCGCGCCGCCACCAGGGTCGCCAGGCCCGCCAGCCACAACAGTGCGCGCACGCGCGATGCGCGCCGCGCCAGGGTAGGGAAGCGCCGCGAGATTATCGTCGTCATGCATTCATTCAAGATGGCGCCCGTCCATTCCAAAGCATGGATACGATAGTACGTGAACGCGGGCGCGCACGGGGCGCGCATGCCGCGTTGACGGCGACGGCAGGGGCTGTTGTTGCCGACGTGCAACGGTTGCTTGCTGATTGGCCATTCCAGGGCCGTGCTGGCCGGGCCGGCCACGGGAATCAGGGCGCGCCGATGCTGCCTTCCTCGTTGAGCCAGTCGTACAGCGCCGCCGTGGACATCGGGCGCGCGAACAGGAAGCCTTGCGCCAGCGGGCAGCCGAGCGAGTGCAGGATGGCGGCCTGGCGTTCATCCTCGACCCCTTCGGCGATCACCGACAGGCCCAGGTTGCGCCCGAGCTGGATGACCATTTCGGCAATGCTGCTGCCGCGCGCCGAGTGCGTGATTTCGGTCACGAACGCGCGGTCGATCTTGAGCCGGTCGACCTGCAGCCGCTGCAAATACGACAGCGACGAGAAGCCCGTGCCGAAATCGTCGATCGCGATCGACACGCCGGTGTGCTTGATCTGGGCCAGCATCTTGATCAGCAAGTCCGGTTCTTCCATCGCCATCGACTCGGTGATTTCGAGTTCGATGAATTCGGGCGGGGCGCCGGTTTCTTCCAGCGCCGAGCGCAGCATGTCGAGAAAATACGGGTGGCGGAACTGCACCTGCGAGACATTGACCGACATGGTGAACTGGCGGTGCCCGGCGTCGCGCAGGCGCACCAGTTCGTGGCAGGCGCTGCGCAGCACCCATTCGCCGATGTCGATGATCAGGCCCGAATATTCGGCGATCGGGATGAAGCGGTCCGGCGAAATATAGGTGCCGTCGGCGGTCTGCCAGCGCAGCAGGGCTTCGGCGCCGACCGGGCAGCGCGCGCTCAGGTCCATTTGCGGCTGGTACACCACGAACAGCTCGCCCTTGGCAAAGCCGGTGCGCAGCGCGTGCATCATGCGCACGCGCTCGCGGATTTCCACGCCCATGCTGCGCGAAAAATAGAAGTGGCCGGCGCGCTGCTGGCTCTTGGCGCGCTTGAGCGCGATGTCGGCGTCCTTGAGCACGTCGGCGCCGCTGCCGTCGTGTTCCGACAGGCGCACCAGGCCCAGGGTGGCCGACAGCTGCACATCCTGGCCGTCGATCGAGAAGGGCGTCTCGAACAGCGCCAGGATGCGCACCGGATTGACGGCGCCGGCGTCGCCCAGCACCGAAAAAATATCGCCGCCGATGCGCGCCACCGTCAACTGCTGGCCGAGGCGCTGTTGCAGGCGGCTGGCCACGGCGACCAGCAGCAGGTCGCCGAACTGGTGGCCGAGGGCGTCGTTGGTTTCGGCGAAGTGGTCCAGGTCGACCAGCGACAGGGTGGCGTCGTCGCGCCCCGGCCCGGCCAGGGTGGCGTCGAGGATTTCGACCAGGCGCGTGCGGTTGGGCAGCTTGGAGAGCTGGTCGTAGAAGGCGGCGTTGTGCAGGTGGCTGACCAGCTCCACGTTGTCCAGCCCTACGGCCACATTGCCGCAAAAGACTTCCAGCAGGCGCTGGTCGAGCTCGCCCAAGGTGCGTCCCGGCGCCAGGAAGGCGACGAAATCGCGGCTCGACTTGCCGGCGAAGAACAGGGTCACCGCGCCCGGCTCGTAGATGTTGCGGCGCTGCGCCAGGGTGCGCTCCATCGCTGCGGCGACGGCGGCGTCGTCAGGCGCGCTCAGCTTGCCGCTGCCGAGGCGGCGGTAAACGCCGGCCGTGGCCATGATGTGCAGCTCGCGGCCGCGCGCGTCCGGGCACTCCTGCACGCACAGCACCCCGTTCGGCTCGACCCCGAGAATGTCGGCGATCTGCGCCAGCACGCCGGCGGCGAAGTTTTGCACGCCGTGCAGCGCCATCAGCTCGGTGCTGGCGCGCACCACCCGGTCGAGGCCGCGCCGGTTGGCGCTGATCGCGCGGATCTGCTCGTACGAGCGGATCGCCGCCGTCACCGTCGTAAACAGCTTGATGCGGGTCAGTTCGGACTTGGTCTTGTAATCGTTGATGTCGAAATCGCGGATGGCGTCGATCTCGGGCGCGTAGCCGGGCTGCCCGGTGCGCAGGATGATGCGCACGTCGGCCAGCTTGAGCGTTTCGCGGATGTAGCGCACCAGGTGCAGGCCGGCGTCGTCCTGTTCCATCACCACGTCGAGCAGGATGACGGCGATGTCGTGTTCGTGCTTGAGCATTTCGCGCGCCTGGCCGGCAGAATAGGCGTGTACGAATTCGAGCGGGCGCTGTTGCATGTCCAGGTTGCCGAGCGCGAAGGTGGTGGTCGAGTGGACGTCTTCGTCGTCGTCGATGATCATCACGCGCCAGACGCCGCCCATCCCCGTGCTGACAGGCGCACCGGGGTGTTCCTCCAAAAATACCAGGTCGTCGTGGTCGTCCTCAAGGTCGTCCAAGGGCGTGCTCGATGGGGGCATGTGTCGCTTCTCCAGGCGTTTTTCGGTAATGAATCTTCGCCAGTATACGTCCGATTGTAACAATCAACGCAGCTTGGTGCCGGCCAGCCGACACCGATCGCAGCGCAATGCCACTGCTTTTCCATAGCATGCCACGAATTCGGCTTACTGTATCTATTGGCAGCGAGAAAAAGAAATTGCACAACAGATCAAGATAGTTGGCAAGATGTTCAGAAGCGCGCGGGCCGCCGTGGCGGCGTTCCTGGCCGCCGGCGCCAGCAAAAGCGCGCGGGCTGGTAGAATTGGCTTTTCCGCCACTTACTTACTATCATGTCCGGCAATTCTTTTGGCAAGCTGTTTACCGTTACAACGTTTGGCGAGTCGCATGGCCCGGCCATCGGCTGTGTGATCGACGGCTGTCCGCCGGGCCTGGTGTTGTCGGAAGCCGACATCCAGCCCGACCTCGACCGCCGCAAACCGGGCACCTCGCGCCACGTCACCCAGCGCCAGGAAGCCGACACGGTCGAGATCCTGTCCGGCGTCTACGAGGGCAAGACCACCGGCACGCCGATCATGCTGATCATCCGCAACCAGGACCAGCGCAGCAAGGATTACGGCAACATCGTCGAGAGCTTCCGTCCCGGCCACGCCGACTATACCTACTGGCACAAGTACGGCGTGCGCGATCCGCGCGGCGGCGGGCGTTCCTCGGCGCGCCTGACCGCCCCGGTGGTCGGCGCGGCGGCGGTGGCCAAGAAGTGGCTGCGCGAGCAGTACGGCACCGTCTTCATGGGTTGCATGAGCCAGTTGGGCGACATTGCCGTGCCGTTCGAGGGGTGGGAGCATGTGCCGGACAACCCGTTTTTTGCCGCCAGCGGCGACCTTGCGCTGATCGCGCGCATGGAAGCGGCCATGGACGAGTTGCGGCGCGACGGCGACTCGATCGGCGCGCGCATCGACGTGGTGGCCAAAAACGTGCCTGTGGGCCTGGGCCAGCCGATCTACGACAAGCTCGACGCCGACATCGCCTACGCCATGATGGGCATTAACGCCGTCAAGGGCGTGGAGATCGGCGCCGGTTTCCGTTCGGTGGCGCAGCGCGGCTCCGAGCATGGCGACGAACTGACCCTGGACGGCTTTGTCGGCAACAACGCCGGCGGTGTGCTGGGCGGGATTTCGACCGGCCAGGACATCACGGTGTCGATCGCCATCAAGCCGACGTCCTCGATCCGCACGCCGCGCCGTTCGATCGACAAGGCCGGAGCCCCGGTGATGGTCGAAACGTTCGGGCGCCACGATCCGTGCGTGGGCATTCGCGCCACCCCGATCGCCGAAGCCATGCTGGCGCTGGTGCTGATCGACCACGCCCTGATGCACCGCGCCCAATGCGGCGATGTGCGGGTCGACACGCCGAAAATTGCCTGAAGCAGTTGCGGGGCCGGACGCGCCGCAGCCCGCTCCGGCTCCCGCTCTCGCGCCGTTCGCGCTGTTCCTGTTCGCGTACTACGCGCAGGTCGGCGCGTTTGCCATTTACGCCACCCTGTTTTTCGCCGCGCGCGGCATGAGCGTCCCGCAGATCGGGGTGCTGATGTCGCTGATCCAGGTCATGCGCATCATCGGCCCGAACCTGTGGGGGTGGCTGGCCGACCATAGCGGCCAGCGCGTGCGCGTGCTGCGCCTGACCACCGGCGGCGCGCTGCTCGCCTTTTGCGGCATCTTTTTCGCCGAATCGTACTTCCAGTTCATCGCCGTGATGGTCGCCTTCAACCTGTTTTCGAGCGCCCAGGCGCCCCTTGCCGAAGCGCTGCTGCTGGCGGCCCTGCGCGGCGACGCCAGCAACTACGGGCGCGTGCGCATGTGGGGTTCGGTCGGCTTCATCGTGGCGGTGCTGGCCGCCGGCTGGCTGCTCGAGTCGCTGGGCGTACAGGCCTTGCCCTGGATCGCGCTGTTCCTGCTGGTGTGCGTGGGCGCGGCCGGCCTGCGCATCCGCCAGGCGCCTTTGGTGGCGCATGCCGCGGACGCGCCGGGCTTGTGGAGCGTGCTGCGGCGGCGCGAGGTGATCGCGTTTTTCGTCTCGGCCGCGCTGATGGCGGGCGTACACATGTCGCTCAACGCGTTCTATTCGCTGTACCTGGCGCAGGCCGGCTACAGCAAGCCGGTAATCGGCATGATGTGGGCGCTCGGCGTGGTGGCCGAGGTGGCGTTCTTCTATTTCCAGGCGCCGCTGCTGCGCCGCTTCGGCGCCCAGCGGGTCATGATGTGCGCGTTCGCGCTGGCCGCCGTGCGTTTTCCGGTGATCGGCGCCGCCGGCCAACTGCTGGCGGTGCTGGCGCTGGCCCAGTTGCTGCACGCGGCCACGTTCGCGGCCCATCTTTCGAGCTCGGTGATGGTCATGCAGCGCTGGTTCGCCGGCCCCTTGCAGGCGCGCGGGCAAGCGCTGTACATGAGCCTTGCCTACGGCATCGGCGGCACTGGCGGCGCTCTGGCGATGTCGCTGTGCTGGGACCGGATCGGCCCGCAGGCGGTGTTTTACCTGGCCGGGGCGCTCGCGCTCGCGGCGGCCGGGAGCGCGGCGCTGTCGTTCCGCTGGCAGCGCCAGGGGTGATCAGCGCGGCTTGGCGGCGGCCATCAATTCCACTTGCTGGCGCCGCACCACGGTCTTGACGATCAGCGAGCGCAGGTCGTTGAGCAGCGCGAATTCGGTCTGGCTCAGGTGAATCGCCGGGAAGCTGTCGTCCCAGTCGCCATAAATGAAACCGACCGGCTGGCCGTTGGACGACAGCGGCAGGATCACGAAGCTGCGCGCGTCCGACAGGCAATCCTTCCACCACTGCGGCAGCTTGGCCGCGAATTTGGCGTCCTGCGCGTTTTCGACAAAAATCACGCGGTCGCTGCCCAGCGAGGCGTGGAACACGTCGGCGCTGTAGGCGTCGTCGAAGCTCAGGGCGCCGATCAGTTCCTTGGCGCCGTCGCCCAGGCCGATCTTGGCGATGTACTTGTTCTCGCGCCGGTTGCGCAGAAAGGCCACGGCGCGCGAGAAGGTCAGCCCCTGGAACACGGTTTCCAGCGCCATCGACATCATCTGGCCCGGAGTGGCCGTGGCGACGACGTCGCGCATGTCGGCCACGCCCGAGAGCAGCACCTTGTTGCCTTCGGCGCGCATGCGGCGCGTGGCGATGTCGGCGGCGCGCTTTTCGGCCGGCTTGGCCAGCGGCGCGATCGACAGGTCGGTGGCGGCGGTTTCCTTGGCTTTTTCGATGGCCGTCAGAATATGGTCCGGCTCGACCCCGAGCATCGATGAAAAACTGCTGGCCAGCGCGCGCACCTGGGCGGCCCCGGCTTCGTCGTCGTTCCACAGGGAGCTGGCGCACTGCGACGACATGGTCGATACCGCGGCCAGCCAGTCTTCGTGGGTGAACACCTCGCCGCGCGGGGCCGGTTCGACCCGGCGCATGCCGGCGATCAGGTTCTTCGGCAAGCCCCAGTGCTCGGCGGTGGCGCGCCCGATGGCTTCCATCGACAGGCCGAGCAGCGGCGGCGCGGCGGCGTCTTCGCCACCGCTGCCGCCGACCGCCTGCAGCGCGGTCCAGCGTTCGGGCATGTAGAAGGTAATCATCATGCGCCCCAAGGTGTGCAGCATCGAGCACACCACGGCTTCCTCGGCGTCGCGCCCTTTGGTGCTGGCGGCCACCTGCTGCGCCACCATCCCGGCCAGCACCGCTTTTTCCATCTCCACGTGGGCAACGGCCGAATCGGGCGAGGCGCGCGTCAGTTCCTCGATCAGCTTCAGGCCCAGCGCCAGGTGGCCGATGGCCTCCGTGCCGAGCACCAGCACCGCCTTGGTCACCGTGTTGATGCGCTGGCCGAAGGCCGAATACATGCCGCTGTTGGCCAGGCGCAGGACCTTTTGCGTCAGGACCGGGTCCGACAGCACCGTTTGCGTCATGCTGAACTGGTGCTCGTCCTCGCCGCGCATGGCGCCGAGGATGGCGCTGATGGCCTTGGCGAAGCCGGGCATGTCGCCGCGCCGGCGCACCCGTTCCCACAACTGGGCCAGGGTGGCGTCGGCGCTGGCCGGGACGGGCGGGGCCGTCTGGAGCAGGGAATTGGCGATCATCGCAGCCCCGCGTGCGGTTCGATCGGCATCAGGGACGCGTACAAGTCTTCCTTGAGGGCGGCCATGGCCGCGTGGGCCGGCATCGGCTTGCCGGTCAGGTAACCCTGGATGTACTGGCAGCCGCGCTGGTCGAGGTAATCGAGCTGCGCTTCGGTTTCCACCCCTTCGGCCACCACCGACAGGCCAAGATGCTTGGCCAGGTCGAGCACCGCATTGCAGATCGCGCCATCCTTGGGCGAATCGGGCAGGTCCTTGATGAAGGCGCGGTCGATTTTCAGCACCGAGATCGGGAAGCGCTTCAGGTACGCCAGCGAGGAGTAACCGGTGCCGAAATCGTCGATGGCGATGCGCGCCTGCCGCTCGGCCATCTTGAGGAGGATGGATTCTGCATGCACGGGATCGATCATCAGGGTTCCTTCGGTGATTTCGAGTACCAGCTGGCTGCCGGGCAGGCCCGAAAAGGCCAGCGCATGATCCAGCACCTCGAGGAATTTATCGTTGCGAAACTGGCGCGGGCTGATATTGACCGAGATGTACAACGCTCGCTTGGCCGCTTCTTCGAAGTGCCTGAGCTGGACGCAGGCCGCTTTCAGGGCCCAGGCCCCGAGCAGGTTGATCAGGCCGTTGGTCTCGGCGATGGGAATGAAGCGCACCGGCGGCACCATGCCGAGGGTGGGATGCTTCCAGCGCATCAGGGTCTCGAAACCCTGGATGCGGCGCGTGGCGGCGTCCACGATCGGCTGGTAATAGAGCAAAAATTCGCCTTCGCGCACCGCCTGGAACATGGCCGCTTCGAGCGAGATATCGTGTTCCGGGAGGCCGCTGGTGCGCGGGCTGTAGACCAGGCAGCGCGCCTTGCCGGTTTCCTTGGCGCGCGACATGGCGGCGTCGGCCAGCGCGACCAGTTCGACTTCATCCTCGGCGTGCTCGGGAAACAGGGCCAGGCCGATCGAGGCGCCGATGTAGATGGTGTGCTTGTCGACTTCGAACGGGGCTTGCAGGGCCGCCAGCAGGCGCCTGGTGACCAGCTTGATCTGGGCTTCGCTGCAGGTGCCCGGCAGGACCGCGACAAATTCGTCGCCGCCGATGCGCGCCAGGGTGTCGCTGTCGCGCAGGGTCTTGCGCAGGCGCGCCGCGGCGATGCGCAGCACGGCGTCGCCGACCGGGTGGCCGAGGCCGTCGTTGACCTTCTTGAAGCCATCGAGGCCGATGGTGGCGACCGAAAAATTCTGCCCCGAGCGGCGCGCGTGGGCGATCACCATGCCGATCCGGTCCGACAACAGCAAACGGTTGGGCAATTCGGTCAGGCTGTCATGGGTGGCCAGGTGGCGCAGCCGTTCTTCGGTTTCGCGCTGGGCCGAGATGTCGCGCCCGACCGCCAGCAAGACCGTGTCGCCGCTTTGCTGCATGCGGCACAGGCGCAGTTCGAACCAGAGTTCCTTGTGCGGGGCCTTCATGCGTACGTCGATGCGCGCCGGGGCGCCGGCGGCGTCGAGCAATGCCGTGCCCAGGCCGGCCTGGTCGGCGTCGGCGACCAGCGTGGCGAGCAGGGCGCCGGCCTCGAAGGCGAACAGGGCGCCGGTGCGCTTGCTGGCGGCCTTGATCCGGCCGGCCGCATCGAGGCGGAACACGATGTCGCCGGCCGCTTCCATGAATTGGTCGAGCTCGGTGAGGGTATCGCCGTGGGGCACTGATGGGGCACTGGTGCGCATTGTAAAAGTCGTTACCTTCGTATTGTGGCTTGCCGCTGGCTGCCGGGCGTCCTAGTGTCCCGAGTTAGGAATTCGTTGAATAAATATGGCGACAATCGCACCGATACTGCGTCACAAATGCTCGCCAGGCCTCGGCCTGTCTGCGCTTTGTTCCTTGTCTCGTTACGATTTCACCACATTTAGTCATCAACGAATTTCTAACTCGGGACACTAGTTTAGCAAATCGGCATTCACCGTGGCATGGAAAGATTCCAGAATGCATCAAAAACAGCCGGTGCGGTGGGTCATTCGATGTTGCTTGACCGAACGCAAAAAACCGCGTGCCGGGCGGGCCGGAAAGCAACTCTTGCCCCGTTTTCGGCTTTGGGCTAGGCTCTGGAAGCCTGCCGGGTCTTCCGCGCCGGTGCGCTATTGTCGCTCACCGGGGCCGTTTCGGGGGCGGGCTGGCCTTGGAAACGCTGCTTTTGTGCAATATTTTTCAGAGTTTGAGACGATTCACACCATGAACCCATTCGATACGCATACGATTTTCAACCAAGCCAGTCAATTCGGCAATATCAACCTGTTCGGCATCGATGCGGCACTGCGCGAGGCGGTGGTGCGCGAGGGCGCGCCGTGGGCGGTCGACGGCTTGCTGGCGCTCGGCGCAACACTCGGCCGGGCCGAGGTGCTCGACCTGGCGCGCCTGGCCAATGTAAACAAACCCGTCTTGCATCATGTCGACCGCAATGGACGGCGCATCGACGAAGTCGAATTCCATCCATCCTGGCACCAGTTGATGGCCTTGATGATCGGCGCCGGCGTGCATGCCTCGCCGTGGGAGAGCGGCGAGGGTGGCGCACAGGTGGCGCGCGCGGCCCAGTACCTGCTGTTCGGGCAGGTGGAAAACGGCGCGCAATGCCCGGTCACGATGACCTACGCCTCGGTGCCGGCGCTGCGCCAGGCCGGCGCGATCGGGGCCAAGTGGCTGCCCAAGATCTTGTCGCGCCACTACGATCCGCGCTCGCTGCCGGTCGAGCAAAAAACCGGTGCGCTGATCGGCATGGGCATGACCGAAAAGCAGGGCGGCACCGACGTGCGCGCCAATACCACGCGCGCGACGGCGATCGAGGCTGGCCAGGCGCGGGCGCGCTTCGGCGAGGAGGGCGTGGACGCCTGGCGCATCGTCGGCCACAAATGGTTCTTCTCGGCGCCGCAGTCCGATGCGCACCTGATTTTGGCGCAGACCGACGATGAAGGCAGCGCCGGCCTGTCGTGCTTCTTCGTGCCGCGCTACCTGCCCGACGGCAGCCGCAATGGGATCCGCGTGCAGCGGCTCAAGGACAAACTCGGCAACCGTTCGAACGCCTCGTCCGAAGTGGAGTTTTGCGACGCCGTCGGCTGGCTGGTGGGCAAGGTCGGGCGCGGCATTCCCACTATTTTGGAGATGGGCGGGCATACCCGGCTCGATTGCGTGCTCGGTAGCGCCGCCATCATGCGCGCGGCGCTCACGCACGCGCTGCACCACGCGCGCGAACGCGCCGCTTTCGGACGCGCCCTGGCCGAACAGCCGCTGATGCAAAACGTGCTGGCCGACCTGGCGCTGGAATCGGAAGCGGCCACCGTGTTTGCGCTGCGCCTGGCGCGCTGCTTCGACCAGGGCGCCGACCCGGCCCAGGCGCTGCTTGGCCGCATCCTCACGCCGGCCGGCAAATACTGGCTGTGCAAGCGCGGCCCGGCGTTCGGGGCCGAGGCGATGGAAGTCATGGGCGGCAACGGCTACGTGGAAGACGGCCCGCTGGCGCGCTTGTACCGCGAGTTTCCGGTCAATTCGATCTGGGAAGGTTCCGGCAATGTGATGTGCCTGGACCTGCTGCGCGCCTTCGGCAAGACGCCGGCGGCGCGCGCCGCGCTGGCGGGCGAGCTGGCGCTGGCCGGCGCCGCCAATCCGGCGTTTAACGCGTTCAGCGCACGCCTGCTGGCCGAGCTGGAAGGCCCGCAGGCTGACGAATACGGCGCGCGCCGGCTGGCCGAGCGGATCGTGATCGCGGTGCAGGCGGCGCTGCTGCTGCGCCATGCGCCGGCGTTTGTCAGCGCCGCCTTCATCGCCTCGCGCGTGGCGCACGATGTGGGCGGGGCGTTCGGCCGCCTGCCGGCCGGTGTCGACTGCGCGGCGATCCTGGCGCGCGCGCTGCCGCCTGGCGCTTGAAGCGACGCCTGTACTGACTAAATTGCCGCAAAATGCGGACAAGCGCCCGGTTTGCGGGATAATACGAGTACAAGCCACAACCGGGGACCTCGACAAACCTGCTGCGCGGCGTCATTTTCGCTTTGCGATGCTCGCCGTACCTTCGTACGGCTGCGCTTCTCGAGCGAAGATGATGCCGCTCGCTACGGTTTTTCGAGGCCCCTGACAACAATGATTGAATCGAACTCCATGAAACAAGATCCGCGCTTCCCCAACCTGTTCATCCTCGATCACCCGCTGATCCAGCATAAGCTGAGCCACATGCGCGAACGCGACACGTCCACGCGCACGTTCCGCGAGCTGCTCAAGGAAATCACGCTGCTGATGGGTTACGAAATCACGCGCGACCTGCCGCTCACCACGCGCCAGATCGAAACCCCGCTGGTGACCATCGACGCCCCCGTTATCGCCGGCAAAAAACTGGCCATCGTGCCGATCCTGCGCGCCGGCATCGGCATGAGCGACGGCCTGCTGGAACTGGTGCCGTCGGCGCGCGTGGGCCACGTCGGCGTGTTCCGCGACCCGGAAACCCACAAGCCGGTCGAGTACCTGGTGCGCCTGCCCGACACCACCGACCGCATCTTCATCCTGTGCGATCCGATGGTCGCCACCGGTAACTCGGCGGTGCATGCCATCGACGTGCTCAAAAAGCGCGGCGTGACCGACGAACAGATCATCTTCCTGGCCCTGGTGGCCGCGCCCGAAGGCGTGCAGGTGGTGCAGGATGCGCATCCGAACGTCAAGCTGTACGTGGCCTCGCTCGATTCGCACCTGAACGAGCACGCCTACATCGTGCCGGGCCTGGGCGACGCGGGCGACCGCATCTTCGGCACCAAGTAAGCGGCGCGATGGCCACGCTGATCGACCAGGAGTTTTTCGCGCGCCTGCACGCCTTGAACGAGAAGTTCGCGGCCAGCGTGCCGGCCACCCTGGCGCGCCTGGAAGAGCTGCGCGCGCAGTTCGACCCGGCGGCCGCCGACGCGGCCCTGGTCAAGGAGCTCCATCAGAGCCTGCACACCATCGCCGGCTCGGCGGCGACCTTCGGCTTTCGCGTGTTCGGGGCGCAGGCGCGCCAGTTGGAACAGCGCTTGCGGGTGCTGATGGCGTTCGAGATGATCGCGGCGAAAGACTGGAATGACTGGCTGCACGCCCTCGACGCGTACATCGCGTGGGCACGGCTGGACCCCAAGGGGGCCGTTTATCCCGGCTCGCCTGACTGAAAACCGCAAGAAAACCACATAGCTCGTTCTTTTTTGCCAATTGTGCGCGCATGCAAGGTCAAGTGGGCGTATCGTTTGATCTAGCGCAAACTTCGGCGGTCTCGATGTTCTATATTTATCGGACTGCCGCTGCAAACCGGGCGCTGTAAAAGTTGATATTCTGAATTTTTACGGCATGCGGGAAGTTTATTTTGCAGAGAACGTGTTTTTTGTGTTTTATTCGGTATAATGCGGGATCGTTGTGATTCGAGGTAGTTGTGCAGTCTGTCTGTCATTTCTTTCTTGCTTCGTCAAACGATCTAAAACGGGCGTAAGCCCAACTTAACTGAAATAGGAAATTGTAATGGCAACTGGCATCGTAAAATGGTTCAATGATTCGAAGGGTTTTGGCTTTATCACTCCTGATGAAGGCGGCGAAGATCTGTTCGCTCACTTCTCGGCGATTCAGTCGAACGGCTTCAAATCTTTGCAAGAGAACCAGCGCGTCTCTTTCGAAGTAACCGCTGGCCCTAAAGGCAAGCAAGCTTCGAACATTCAGCCAATCTAATCGCTGAATCAACGACAAAAAATCCTCGGTTTCCGGGGATTTTTTTTGTCGTTCCTTTCGTCGGCCCGCCTCGTGCGGGCCGATGGCGTTTTCAAGTTCCGCTGCGCGCGCGCCAGTAATCGGCCTGCGCGTAGGTGCGGCGCAGGAAGTCGACGAACGCGCGAATGCGCAGCGGCAGGTGGCGGCGCTGCGCGAACACCGCGTGGATATCGTTGCCTGGCGCGGCAAATGCATCGAGCACCGTGTACAGTTTGCCCGCTTCGATCTCGGTTCCCACTTCCCACATCGAGCGCCACGCCAGGCCCTTGCCGGCCAGCGCCCAATCGTGCAGCACTTCGCCGTCGTTGCACACCATATTGCCCGCCACTTTCAGGGTCACCAGCTTGCCGTTGTCGCGGAAGGTCCAGCCACGCTGGCTGCCTTCGCTGCTGATCGCCAGGCAGTTGTGGCGCGCCAGGTCGGCCAGGGTGTCCGGCACGCCGTGGCGTTTCAGGTAGGCGGGCGAGGCCACCAGCACGCGCTGGTTGTCAGCCAGCTTGACGCCAACCAGGCTCGAATCGGACAGGCTGGCGATGCGGATCGCCACATCCACGCCTTCGCCGATGACATCGACCACGCGGTCGTTCAGGTTCAGGTTGACCGTCACATCCTGGTGTTCGGCCAAAAAAGACGGGAGCAGGGGCGCCACATGCTGGCGCCCGAAACCGGCCGGCGCCGACACCAGCAGGTGGCCGCTGGCGCGCGCGCTGCGTTCGGCCACCGCCGATTCGGCTTCTTCGAGCTCGCCCAGGATGCGCTGGCAGTCTTCCAGGAAGGCCGCGCCTTCATCGGTGAGGGCGAGCTTGCGCGTGGTGCGCTGCAGGAGCTTGACGCCGAGGCGCGCTTCGAGCGCGTCGAGGCGGCGCCCGATCATGGCCGGCGCGATGCCTTCGGCGCGCGCCGCCGCCGACAGGCTGCCGCGCGCGACCACCTCGACGAAAGTCGATAATTGACGGAACTGCCCCACGTGTTACTCCTCCGGTGTTGTCACCCATCTGCGACAAAAACGCACAGATGAATGTATTTTTTGTCTCGTTTAGCTACCAGTTAGTGAATATACTGGAAGGCAGACGAAACGCCAATTTGCATTCTTACCTTCTACAGGAGCACGCATGACTATGAATATCCCCGCCGGCATGGACATCACCGCCGAAATCAAGCCTGGCTACGAGCAGATTCTCACTTCCGAGGCGCTGGCCCTGGTGGCGCGCCTGACGCGCGCGTTCGAACCGCGCCGCCAGGAGCTGCTGGCCACGCGCGTGGAACGCGCCAAACGCCTCGACGCCGGCGAGCGTCCCGACTTTTTGCCGGAAACCGCGCAGATTCGCGCCGGCGACTGGAAAATCGCGCCGATTCCGCAGGCGCTGGAGTGCCGCCGCGTCGAAATCACCGGCCCGGTCGAGCGCAAGATGGTCATCAACGCCTTCAATTCGGGCGCCGACAGCTACATGACCGACTTCGAAGACTCGAACACGCCGAACTGGGACAACCAGATCACGGGCCAGATCAATATGCGCGACGCCGTGCGCCGCACGATCTCGCTCGAACAGAACGGCAAGCTGTACAAGCTCAATGAAAAGATCGCGACCCTGGTCGTGCGTCCGCGCGGCTGGCACCTCGACGAAAAGCACGTGCTGGTCGATGGCAAGCGTGTCTCGGGCGGGATTTTCGACTTCGCGCTGTTCATGGTCCACAACGCCAAAGAGCAGCTGGCGCGCGGCGCGGGCCCGTATTTTTACCTGCCGAAGATGGAGTCGCACCTCGAGGCGCGCCTGTGGAACGATATTTTCGTCATGACGCAGCAGGAACTGGGCCTGCCGCAGGGGACCATCAAGGCCACGGTGCTGATCGAAACGATCCTGGCCGCGTTCGAGATGGACGAAATCCTGTACGAACTGCGCGAACACAGCGCCGGCTTGAATGCGGGCCGCTGGGACTACATTTTCTCGTGCATCAAAAAATTCAAGCTCGATAAGGACTTCTGCCTGGCCGACCGTCCGAAAGTGACGATGACGTCGCCGTTCATGCGCGCGTATGCCTTGCTGCTGCTGAAAACCTGCCACAAGCGCGGGGCGCCGGCCATTGGCGGCATGGCGGCGCTGATCCCGATCAAGAACGATCCGGAGAAAAACGAGATCGCCATGGGCGGCGTGCGCAATGATAAAGCGCGCGACGCGACCGACGGCTACGACGGCGGCTGGGTGGCGCATCCGGGCCTGGTGGAGCTCGCGATGGGCGAATTCAAGAAGGTCCTGGGCGAGAAGCCGAACCAGATCGACAAGCAGCGTCCCGATATCGAGGTGACGGCGGCCGAACTGCTGGACTTCAAGCCGGAAGCGCCGATCACGGAAGCGGGCCTGCGCTACAACATCAACGTGGGGATTCATTACCTGGGCAGCTGGCTGGCGGGCAATGGCTGCGTGCCGATTCATAATCTGATGGAAGACGCGGCCACGGCGGAAATCAGCCGCTCGCAGGTATGGCAGTGGATTCGCTCGACCAAGGGTGTGCTCGACGATGGCCGCAAGGTCAGCGCCGACATGGTGCGCGCGATGATTCCGGAGGAACTGGCCAAGGTCAAGGAAGTCGCACCGAACGGGGATAACCCGACCTATGCGCGCGCGGCGGTGATTTTCGAAGATATGTCGACGTCGGAATCGTTTGCGGAGTTTCTGACCTTGCCGCTGTACGAAGAAATCTGATAGTTAGCCGGTACCGCTAATCCCTGGATCCGTTGTTCCCGCCTGCACGGGAATGACGCAATGACGGAGTGCCGGGCGGCGCGACCGGCGCTGGAAGCCATCACGCCCTCAGCACCATCGATTCGCGCTTGATGGCGGTGTGCAGTTCGCGCAGCGGCTGCACGCCTTTTTTGAGTTCGCCGGCGATGGCGCCCTCGGCCGAACTGGCCAGCGAGCGGCCCAGCTCCACGTTGTTGGGGCTCATGGCGAACAGCGCGCCTTTTTTCACGTGCAGCACATTGCTCGAAAAGATAGGCACGCCGCTGTTCCAGGCTTGCTTGAGGATCAGCGGCAGCAGGGTGCCTTCTTCGACGGTGGTGGTGTCGTGCGGCAGCCAGACGGCGTCGCGCCGGCTGTCGGCGGCCGCAAACTGCGCCATGTAGACCTGGGCCGCCTGGGCCAGGTCGCGCGCTTCGTACGACACCAGTTCCAGGCCCTGTTCGCGCGCCGCCTCGCGCGCGATGCGCAGCAGCCATTCGGTTTTTTTGGGGTCGTAGACCACGATCACGCGTCTGATCTCGGGCAGCAGCGCGCGCAGGCGGGCAAACAGCAGCGCCGGATCGGGCGTGAGGCTGATGCCGTTCAGGTTGACGATTTCGGCGTCCGACAGCAGCAGGGCGCCGCCGACCAGGACGACGATGTCGCGATCGAGTGCCGCCGCCGCGTTCAAGCCCTGGCGCCCGAGCGCGATGACGACCCGGGCGCCGCTGCGTTTGAGCTGTGCGTTCAGTTCAAGCGCATCGAAGCGGGCGTCCACCGCATAGCTGCGCACGCGCAGGCGGGTGCGTTCTTCGATCCCCTGGATCATGCCGATGAAGGCGCTGCGAAACGGTTCGGACACGTTCGGATAGAGCACCGCGATGCTGCCCTTGCCGGCCGAGGCTTGCAGCTCGGGGCGGCGCAGCTGGTCTTCGAGCTGGGAGACCGTGATCGGTTTCATGTCGTATTGATCGCCGCTGTCGTAGCGTTTGAACAAGGCGCCCGCTGCCGCCGTTTCGGCCCCCACGGCCGGTGCGCCATCGCCGGCCAAAGTGCGCGGCGGCGCTGCGGCCAGCAGCAGGAAGGACAGGACGCACCACAGCAGGCACGAGCGGCACGAGCGCGTGGACGGCGCCAGCGCAGGCGCGCAACGGAGCGCGCGCAGCCAGGCGTCAGCGAGAAGAAAGAGAGTAGTCATTGCGTACAGCGGGGACGCGTGGTCCGGTTAAATTGTAAGCAGCCACGCACGTGGACACACACCAGCATGCAGTATACGTTACTGAAATAGCTCGAAAGAAAGAATTTTGCCGTGAAGATTTTTCGATATGTCGACAATCCGGGTCTGGTTTCCCATGAAAATCTCTCAATCGTGGATCCCCTTTTTCCGGTTTCCGGTCAAACCAGCGCGTTTTTGACCGTAAGATAAACGTTTGTTTTTCGTAACTGTTCAGCCCCTATGAAGGGATATCAGAAACCTGAAAATTTTTCTTAAAAGACGTGCAAAAACGGTAACTGTTTAGCCTGAGCGAGCACGTGCCAGAGTTGTTCGTTTCTTGAAATCGGTCCATGATGCTGATCATGACAAAACTGCGCCCCCTTCCAGATCTTTCCAAGCTTTCCGCCGCGGAAAAGGAT